>JAFQNZ010000271.1 GCA_017395715.1 Clostridia bacterium
GCATTTCCGTTTTCCTCGTCCACCGCGTTATCCTTGATTGCCGTATTGAGCGCGGTAACACTCGCCTCTGTGCCTTTATATACGTCAGAGAGACTTAGGTTCAAAAGCATCGCGTTTTCAAACTCAGCGTAGGGATTGTATTGCGTAGCGACCACGATCTGCGCGTGGCTGTTTACGCTTTTGATCTTGGCAACGATGGCATTGAGATTCGTAATGACCGTATTGATAGCAGGCTGAAAATCGGGATCGTTGAGTATGTAGCTATCACTTGACTCAGTCAGTATGTTGATGACCGCCGCCAACACCTCTCGGTCGCCATTATGAAGCTTTGAGAGAATACTTGCTGCCGTGTCGTTGGGATTCGAGGTAAGCTCGGCAGTCTTGGCATAAAGCAGAGCCATCATATCGTTGCCGCCGGCGGTAATGGTGATCACGTCAGCTTTCGCAAGCTCAGCTTCGGGAAAGTAATTGGCATTAAGCGGATTGTCCAGCTGATTCAAAATATCGGCGGACTTGTTTCCGTCAACCGCTTTGTTGATCAGCTTGTAACCGAGGTCTGCCGCGATCTGATAGGTAAAGCCCTCGGGCGAATGCTTATTTGAGGTGTACCCCGCAAGCCCGTAGCCTGTGGAAATACTGTCACCGAGGGCAAGATAGGTGATGGTCTCGCTCTCTGCCGCGCGATTGCTCGATACGGGTATGAAGATAAAGATGAATACAAACGCTAACATTACGCTTAACATCTTGCGTGTGATCGTTTTGGTTTTCATTTTGACGTTTCCTCCTTGATGATAGGTTGCACCTCAAAACATCGCCTTCAAAGGCTTCGTTTCTACGAAATATATGATACATCAATTATACATCAATTTTGCCAAATTTGCAAGAGGATCTCATAAAACACCCGTCCTTGCATGTTGAATTGTCAAGGATGGGCGACAATTCAACACCTATAAATTCATTTTTTGCCAAAACAATATTGCTTTTTCTCGTGTTGTGTGCTATAATTTTCTTATCATTTTATATTCATCTGAGAGGGAACTACTATGAAAAAATCGGTCATCGTCGGATACGGCGGCATGGGCAGATGGCACACCAATAAAATTCGTGAAAACAATGTTGTTGAATTAAAGGGTATTTTCGACATTTCGGAAAGAGCCAACAAAAGAGCGCAGGATGCAGGTATTTATACCTACGATTCCTTTGAAAGCGTTTTGAACGATACTGACATTGATCTTGTGACCGTTGCGACACCGAACGATGTGCACAAGGAAATCGTGATCGCGCTGTTGAATGCCGGCAAAAACGTCATTTGCGAAAAGCCTGTGACCATGACCGAAAAGGATTTTTGGGAAATGGCTGATGCGGCAAACAAGAACGGCAAAGTGTTCACGGTTCATCAGAATCGCCGTTGGGACAGCGATTTTCTTCTTGCCAAACAAATTTATGAAAACAATGAGATGGGAAGCGTATTCTGCATTGAATCGCGCGTACACGGCTCGCGCGGCATTCCCGGTGACTGGCGCGGCAAAAAGGAATACGGCGGCGGTATGATGCTTGACTGGGGCGTTCACCTGATCGACCAGGCGCTGATGATGATTCCCGAAAAGGTGAAAAAGCTGTATGCCAAATTCGACCACATCACCAACTACGAGGTAGATGACGGCTTTAAGCTCGATCTCTATTTCGAAAGCGGTCTTGTCTATCGCATTGAGGTGTCAACAAGCAACTTTATCTCGCTTCCTCGTTGGTATATCCTTGCCGATGACGGCACAGCGCTGTTTGAAACCTTCTCGAGCGGCGCAAAGATCACCAAATGCAAAGAAAAGAACGAAGAGAACGTCATTCCGGTTGTGACTGCTGCAGGTCTTACCAAAACGATGGCGCCGAGAAGCAATGACAATCTCATTACCTACGATATGCCTCTTGCATCCTCAGATGTTCACGATTTTTATCGCAACGTTGTTGATGTGATTGACGGGAAGTCAGATTTGATCGTAAAGCACGAGCAAATTGCCCGTGTGCTTCGTGTGATGGAAGCGGCGGCTGTTTCGGATGCCACAAATCAAGTGGTGGATTTTGAATAATGTGACCAAATGAAAAGGAGTTTCGCATGGCGAAACTCCTTTTTAGCTTTATTCGGTTTTATCACATGGTTTCAAAGCCGACGAGCATACCGCCCTTTTCGGCGTAGAAGCTGCAAAGACCGCGGCAACGGTTGATCTGGATCTTGGCTTCGATAAACTTTTCCATCAAGCGTTTTTGAAGCTCACGTGCGGCTTCTTCATTGAAGCAATGGGCAATGCGGATTTTGCCCTTGGTAAAGCCGAGGTTTTCGATGTGCTGAACCAGCTTTTCGATCGACTTTTGCTGTCCGCGCACCTTATCAAGCTGCTGAAGATCGCCTTTGTCGCTTGCCTTTCCAATGACGCGGATGCCGAGAATGCCTGCCATTTTGGCGACGAGCGGGCTGACTCTGCCGTTATTGGCGAGATTTTTCATTGATTCGAGCATGAAGAGCAGGTGGGTTTGCTTTTTATATTGGGTGATCTTTTCGCAGATCGTTTCGTAATCAAGCCCTTCGCCTATCATTTCGGCGAGCTTTTCCATAATCAGCGCGATTTCGGGACCGGTGGAAAGCGAATTGATGACAAACACCTTGCGGTCGGGATGGGCGGCTTCGTAAGTATCTTTGGCGGCACAGGCGGCATTGTAGCTGCCCGAAAGCGTGCCTGTGATGGTGATGCAGAAGACGCGTTCGGCATCGCCGAAGGCTTCGATCCAATCGGCGGTGTTGGGGCAGGAGGTAGATGAGCGTCCTTTGTAGCTGAGAAGGTCTTCTACCATTTCCTTCACATCGAGTGTTTCATCATCGACATATTCTTTTTCTGTTGTAATGATCTTCAAAGGCGCAGAAGCAAACGAGACACCTTCCATGGAAAGAATATCGGATGACGAATCGGAAACGATTTTCATACGCATTGATATGTTACCTCCTGAATTTATATTTCGTATCATTGTAACACAGGAAAAACTTTTTGTCAATGCAAAATCGGTTGAATTATTTTCGTTTTTGTGCTTTTTAGTCTAAATAATCCGGAAAACGGCAGTTACTGCATGAAACAAATTCCATGGAAAAGAGATTTTGCAAGACTTCGTCGGTGTACGCCACGCGGGAAATGTTTTCTTCGCTTGACTGTTTGAGATAGCGGCAGTCGGGTTTATAGTGTATCTTTTGGGCAGAGACGTTGACAAATAGGAGCGATTCGGCATCTTCAATATTCGGGCGTGCTTCGGTTTCTTCGGCAACGGAAATAACCGACTCTGTGCGCGCACAGGAGGAAAGCAAAAGGATTACGGCAAGAAGAAGGATCAATTTGGGTTTCATGTTTTTTCACATCCTGTTTTTTTGTGGATTTTTTGACGGTAAAAGGCGAGCGCTTCGGAGACGGCGAGGGCAAGAAAGGGAGAGAGCAGAATGCCGAGTACACCGGCAAGGCGAAAGCCGACATACAGAGCGATCAGCGAAGCGAGCGGGTGGATACCGAACTGTTTGCCGATGATGTGCGGTTCTGCTATCTGGCGGATCAGCGTGACGGCAAGTGTGATGCCGAGAATGGCAAGCGCACGGGATGTGTTGCCGGCAATGAAGAGAACGATTGCCCAGGGAATGAGAATGACACCCACGCCGACTGCGGGAAGAATATCAAGCGTTGCGGCGATCAGCGAGAGCAGAAACGCGTGATCGATACGCAAAAAGAGAAACGAAAGGTATAATTCGGCGAAGGTTATGAGAAAAAGCAACCCGTAGGCGCGCAAAAAGCGCCTTCCGGTTGCGAAAACACTTTGCTTGGCGGATTCGATCTTGGGACGGTGTTTGGGTGGAAAGAGAGAATACAGATAAGCGGTGATGGCTTCGTAGTCAAAAGAAAAATAGAAAAGCGCCAATAAAAAGATGAGAAGCGAGAAGAGCATGGCGGGTAGTTTTGCCGCAAATCGGGCGGCGAGCGAGGCTGATTTTGCCGAAATCTCGCTCATGGCGTTTTTTAATGCGTTTCCGATCGCCGATGACAAGCTTTCGGCGGTGGGGGAGGCTGATTTATAACGCTCCAAAAAGGCAAACGCCTTTTCAAGGAGGACTTCAAGACGGTCGTATAGTGAAGAAAAGAAAGCGCCCGCTTCATCGAGCAGTCTGATCGTGCCGATGATCAAAAGAAACGAGAGGAGCGCCATCAAAACAAAAAGCAAAAAAAGGCGCAACACGCGAAGCGACATCCGCGTGCGTTTGCCGATGCGGCGCGAAAGAGGGGAGAGCAGTACCGCTGCAAGAAATGCCGCCGTGAAAGGCAGAAGCAGGTCAAAGAAAAGATAAAACAGAAGGACCACGAAGAGTGTGCCGATGAGAATCAGAAGCAGCACGCGCAAAAGGCGGGATATTTTGGTATCATGTGTCATATTTCGCAGTTCCTTTCGTTTTTCATTAGTATATGGAAAACGGGAAGGTACTATGCGATTATTTTATTATAGCACAAATCGGTGATTTTGAAAAGCGTTTTGGGAAAGTTTGCAGAAAAAAGCGAACGGTTTAACTCTTGACAAAAAGTTGTTTTCCATTTATAATATATAGTTGAGTATGTTTGATTTTTGTGACGATAATGGATAGGAGGATTCGGTGATGGAACGACTGCGTATCGCTGTGATTGGCGGCGGAGCGGCAGGTCTGATGGCGGCAGGCAGGGCAGCAGAGCTTGGCGCGGATGTGACTTTGTATGAAAGAAACCGCACCACCGGCAAAAAGCTTTTGATTACCGGCAAGGGGCGCTGCAATGTGGCAAACGCCTGCGATATTCCTACCTTTATTAACAATGTGATGCACAATCCGCGGTTTATGTACACTGCCCTCAGCCGTTTTTCGCCCGAGGATTCGATGGCGTTTTTTGAAGGTCGCGGCGTGCCCTTAAAAGTGGAGCGCGGCAACCGCGTGTTTCCCGCATCCGACAAAAGCGCCGATATTGTGATGGCTCTTCGCTCATATATTGCCGAGCATTCGGTGCGCGTGGTGAATGCGCGTGTTTTGGATATTCTGCCCGAAAAAGATGCCATCTCGGTTCTGACAAGCGAAAGAAAAGTGCCGTTTGACCGCGTGATTCTGGCAACCGGCGGCAAAAGCTACCCTTTGACAGGTTCAACCGGTGATGGATATGAGTTTGCAAAGCGTCTCGGCATTGCCGTCACACCGCTTCACGGCTCGCTCGTGCCGCTTGAATGCGAGGAGTGGTACTGCCGTGCGATGCAGGGGCTTGCGCTTCGCAATGTGGGTGTGAAGGCATTTGACGAAACAGGAAAAGTTGTGTATGACGATTTCGGCGAGCTGCTCTTTACGCATTTCGGTATTTCGGGTCCGACCGTGCTTTCGATGTCGGCACATCTTTCGGATATCGGCAAAAAGCACTATACCGTTTCGATCGATTTAAAGCCAGCCCTTGATGAAGCGACTCTTGACAAGCGCTTGCTTGCGGATTTTGCCAAATACGGCAACCGCAATTTTGATAATTCGCTCAGTGATCTTCTTCCCAAGAAGATGATCGATGTGTTTGTAAAGCTTTCAGGTATTTCTCCCGTAAAAAAAGTAAACGAGATCACCAAAGAAGAACGGCGCCGTGTGGCATCTCTTCTCAAAGACTTCCGCGTAACGGTCAAGCGCACCCGTCCGATCGATGAAGCGATCGTGACCGCGGGCGGTATTGATGTGCGCGGTATCAACCCCAAGACGATGGAGTCAAAGGCTTATGAGGGGCTTTATTTTGCGGGCGAAGTGATCGACGTTGACGCCTACACGGGCGGATTTAATCTGCAGATCGCCTTTTCCACCGCGCGTCTTGCCGCGGAAAGCGCAGTGCTTGGCTGCTGAAGTTATCCTATTTAATATATATACGATGTTTGAAAGGGAATTTGATTATGATTCAGATTGCAATTGACGGGCCCTCCGGTGCGGGCAAAAGCACCCTTGCTAAAATTCTTGCCGCGAAGCTTGGCTTTATTTATGTGGATACCGGTGCGCTTTACCGCTCGATCGGTCTTTATATGGAAACAAACGGCATTGACCCAAAAGACAGCGAAGCTGTGGTGGCATCTCTTCCCAAGATCACCCTTGCTCTGGAATATCACGAGGGCTCTCAGGTGGTGCTTCTCAACGGAGAGAATGTGGGAGAGAGAATCCGTACCCCGCAGATCTCGATGTATGCGTCGGCGGTGTCTGCCATTCCTGCTGTTCGTGCCTTTTTGCTCGATACACAGAGGGACATTGCGGCAAAGAACAACGTGATTATGGACGGTAGAGACATCGGCACGGTGATTCTGCCGAATGCCGATGTGAAGATTTTCCTTGTTTCTTCCTTTGAAACCAGAGCGCGCCGCCGCGTGAAGGAGCTTTTGGAAAAGGGAATCGAAGCATCGTATGAAGAGGTGCTTGCCGATATGATCGAAAGAGACAAGAACGACTCCTCTCGCGCGGTCGCGCCCCTTGTGCCTGCGGAAGATGCGGTGCATCTTGACAACTCCGAACTCACCCTTGAGGGTACGGTGGATGCGGCGCTTGCCATCATCCGCGAAAAGTGCGCGCTGTGATGAGAGTTACGGTCGCTTCTCTTGCCGGCTTTTGCTTCGGTGTGCGCCGCGCGGTGGATTTTCTCGACTCGCTTCTTGCCAAAAAAGAAAAGAGAGATCTGGTTTACACCTTCGGCAATCTGATCCACAATCCGCACGTGATGGAGGATTTTGCCCGCCGCGGTGTGCTTGTGGCAAATGAATCGATGCTGGATGCCATCGCGCAGTCGGCAAATGCCGAGCAGGCGGTGCATCTTGTGATCCGCGCACACGGGATTGAAAAGCGCTTGCAGGACAAGCTGCGCGCCTATGAAAAAGAGAACCCTTTTTTCCACCTGCATGACATGACCTGCCCCTTCGTGGAAAAGATTCACAAAATTGCCCGAGAAGAAACGGCAGAGAAGATCCCGCTTTTGGTTTTTGGGGACAAAGAGCACCCCGAAGTGAAGGGAATTGTGAGCTGCGCTGTGGGGGATGCGTACGTGCTGTCCTCCCCCGAAGACGCTGAGAATTGGCTAAAAAACAGCCGACTTGGCAGGGAAGAGATGGTTTGTTTGGTGGCGCAGACCACCCAACGCCTTTCCGAGTGGAAAAAAGTTGAATTATTTTTTAAAAAGGTCTATACAAATGCGAAAATTTATGATACAATATGCAGTGTGACTGAAAACAGGCAGGCTGAAGCGACTGAGCTTGCGTCAAAGGTTGACTGTATGATCGTGGTGGGCGGCGCAGAGAGTGCCAACACCAAAAGTCTTTACGAAACAGTCAAGCGGGTACTGCCAAGCACCTTTCTTTTTGAAAGTGCGGGCGAGATCAATGCCGAACTGTTTTCGCACTATCATCATATCGGAATAACCGCAGGTGCATCGACACCGAGGTATATAATTGAGGAGGTAAAACAAAAAATGAGCGAAATCAACGAAATCAGAGAAGATAGTTTCGCAGAATTGCTTGAAGGCTCTCTTAAAACTTTAAATACAGGGGATATTGTAACGGGTGTTATCACTTCGATCAGCTCGACCGAGATCCATGTGGACCTTTCCACTAAGGGTACCGGCATTCTCAGCGCCGAAGAAATGCCTATTGACGAAAACGGTAAGCCTGCATTTAAGGTTGGCGACGAGATCGAAGCATTCGTGGTAAGAGTCAGCGACGTCGAAGGCGTTGTTGGTCTTTCCAGAAAGAAAATCGAAAGAATGTCCGAGTGGAAGAAGATCGTGGAAGCATCCAAAGAAGGTGTGCTCCTCGAAGGTAAGGTGACCGGTGCTGTTAAGGGCGGCGTGATCGTTACCTGCGGCCACAACGGCGTGTTTGTTCCCGCATCGCAGACAGGCGTTGCCAAGGATGCAGATTACACTGCTCTTGTTGGCACCACCCAGCAGATTGCCATCATTGATATCGACGAGCAGAGAAATCGCGCTGTCGGTTCGATCAAGAAGGTGCTGAACGCAAAGCGCAAGGAAGCACAGGAAGCTTTCTGGAACACCATCGAAGAAGGCATGAAGTTCGAAGGCACTGTTAAGAGCCTCACTTCCTACGGCGCATTCGTTGACCTTGGCGGTGTTGACGGTATGGTTCACGTATCCGAGCTCTCTTGGTCGAGAATCAAGAACCCTGCTGAAGTGGTTGCTGTTGGCGATACCCTTTCGGTATTCGTTAAGAGCTTTGATAAGGAAAAGAAGAGAATTTCTCTCGGCTGCAAGACCGAAGAAACCAATCCTTGGACTCTTTTCACCACCAAGTATGCAGAGGGTGACGTTGCTTCCGTTAAGATCGTGGGTCTCACACCCTTTGGCGCATTTGCCGAAATTCTTCCCGAAGTTGACGGTCTGATCCACATTTCTCAGATCGCTGATAAGAAGATCGGCAATCCTGCTGAATACCTCAGCATCGACCAGGTTGTGGAAGCTAAGATCATCGGCATCGACAACGATAAGAAGAAGGTTAGCCTTTCGATCCGCGCGCTGATCGCTCCTGAAGCAGAAGTTGAAGCAGAAGTTGAAGCGGAAGCTACTGCTGACGAAACTGTAGCTGAATAATCTCATTAAGTACATGGCAAGCAAGAGATGGCAATATGCTGTTTCTTGCTTGTTTGTATGATAAATATTTTGGTAAACATTGCTAACAAGAATTTTGCCAAAAAACCTTGCCAAAATTCGATGAATATGGTATACTGTTGAAGTCTTGGAAGCCTGAAAACAAAAAGCTTTCTTGCAGCGAGGAAAATGTCGATGTTTTCCGAAAAAATTCGTTTGCTATTGAAAAATGAACGAGTTTTTAAAAATTACAACAAAGATATTGACAAATGCGAAAATATATGGTACAATGTTTCAAGATATTGGATACCTATGTGCGTATTGCCAATATCGCACGCTTTTGGAGTAAAATTGCCCCAAAGTGCTACATTTTGATTCTGACGGCAATCAGATATTCGGTCGGGCCCGGCCGGGTACTTGTGAGCCTCGGATATAAATTCATATCCGATTCCAATTGAAGCGCCGATCGTCTGTGAGTTGCGCAGGGACGCCGAAACAATTTCTCGAGCTCCAATCTCGGGGACCCCGCTTCACTTGTTTCACACAATCGCGCGGGGGAGCGGCGTCGAGATCGCGTCGGGTATGGAAGGCTGAGGGTTTGCCTGAAAAATCCAAAATTATTTACATTTTTTTATGGAGGAAAAAATGAAAAACACGTTTGTTAAAGTGCTGTCTGTTGTGATGGCACTCATGATGCTCGTGGGTACATTTAGCATGATTCCCGTTGCGGCTGCTACTTGTGCACACACCAACGCGCACGTCGAAGCTGTCGTTGAGCCTACCTGCGTGAAAGCTGGTTTTACCAGATTCCACTGCGATGACTGCGGCGAAGAATTCATCGACAACATCACCGCTGCTACCGGTGAACACACTTGGGTGAACAAGGGTGCTACCGAAGCTACTTGCGACAAGCTTGCTCTCAGCGCTCACAAGGAATGCTCTGTTTGCGGCGAAATCAAGGATGCTACTGTTATCGCTCCTGAACTCGAACACGTTTACACTGTAACTGTTGTTCACGAAGCAACTTGCACCGAAGACGGCTACACCGTTACCGCATGCGCACGTTGCGGTGCTGAAGATGAAGATACTGTACGCGATATCTTCCTGCTTCTCACGAAATCGTTTACACTGTTGAAACTCCTGCTAACGCTGCAACCTGCACTTCCGGTACCATCCGCGTAACCTGCGCTAAGTGCAACGACGTTAACTACACCATCAACGAAACCAACAACCACGATTGGAAGGATATCAAGGGCGCTACCATTGACCGCAACCAGGCTAAGTACAAGAACATTCCTGTGGTTGGCGAAAGCTGCAAAGATACTTACAAGAACGGTAAGTACTGCACCATCTGCGGCGCTACCAAGGATATGGTTGCTAACGACAAGAACACCCATTCTCTCTCGGATGCAAACTTTGACAATGGCATCATTGATGCTGACGAAGTAACTGCTGAACTCCTTGCTCTTTCTTGGAACGGTGTTGCTTTCGGCGCAGGCACTGCTACCAAGCTTGATCCTACCTGCACCGCTAAGGGCTATCAGCTCAAGTACTGCTCTATCTGCGAAGAGTACATGGTAACTGAAATTGCTAAGCTTGCTTGCGCTGTTACCGGCGACAAGAACTCCAAGTCCACCGTTGGTCCTTGGGTAAACGCTGATGGCGTTGAAAGATTCAACAAGGATAAGAAGGCTGACGATATCAAGAAGTCCGCTTATCACTACGAAGATCTCACCCGTACCACCACTTGTGATGCTTGCGGCGAAGTTGTTAAGACTGAAACCTACACCGGTACTGCTCATGACTATGACTGGACCAAGGATAAGAAGCAGATGGGTACTGTTGTAACTCCCAAGACTTGTCTTGTAAATGGTTACACCACCTATACCTGCGAATACTGCGCAGAAACTCACAAGACTGTTGAAGCTACCGACGTTGCTAAGGGTGAACACACCTGGAGCGCTAACCCCACTAAGTATGCTGATACTTTCGACTGCAAAGACAAGGCTACTTGGACCAATGCTTGCACCTATACTTGTACTTATGAAAACTGCGATACCGCAAAGGGTGCTACCAAGACTGCGGACTACAACGGTAAGCAGGAACATGATTACGAAAAGAAGACTGTAGATGCTACCTGTATCGCTGATGCTTACTACTACAACGAATGTAAGCGTTGCGGCACCATCGGCACCGGTAATGAAGCTCCCAAGGATAAGCCTACTGCCGGTTTTAATGCTACCAACCACGTTGTAAACACCAAGGATCAGACCCAGGCGCTCAAGCTTCTCAAAGAAGGCGATGCTGCTACCTGCACCAACGCTAAGATTAACAAGTATCTTTGCGCTTGTAACGAAATTATCGACGTAACTGTTGAAGCTCAGAAGGCTCACAACAAGAACGGCGTATTCACCGATAAGAACCACAACGGCAAGGTTGATGCTGATGAAATCAACGCTGCTGCTGTTACTGCTACCTGCCAGACCAAGGAAGTTAAGCAGGGTAAGTACTGCACCGTTTGCAACACTGTTACCGAAACCTCCAAGGTTGGCAACACCAATGCCAATAACCACGCTGTTGAAGGCGTATTTGTTAAGACTGTAGCTCCTACTTGCTCCGCAAAGGGTTACGATCAGTTCTACTTTGACTGCTGCGGCGGTATCAAGAACGTTAACGAAACCAATAAGGTTGAAGCAAACCACAAGTACAAAGAAGTAAAAGGCACTCCCGCTTCCTGCTACGCTGCCGGTACAAAGGATCACTTTGTTTGTGAACTTTGTAACAAGCTCTTCCTTGCTCAGGATAACGTAGCTAAGAAAGAAAGCGACCTTGTTATCAAGCAGTACACTGATGGCAAGAACCCCGGCCACAAATGGGGCAGCGAAATTAAGAAAGTTGAAGAAACTTGCGATAGTGACGGTACTAAGGCACACAAGATCTGCCAGAACCCCGACTGCGGCGCATACCTCATCGATGGCAAAGCTGTTCATGATGATCCCGCAACCAAGAATGTGAATGAAATTGCTGAAGCTCTGAAGATTGCTGCACACGGCACTGAATATCAGGGCTGGCACACCGGCAAGGCGCCTACTTGCACTGAAGGCGGTTACTACTTCAAGGACGCAACTGATTACTCTACTGTATATGCTTGCTCCAAGTGCGAAAAGCACACTGTTGGCAAGACAAATCATGCTGGCACCAGAGTTACCACTTCCGTAAATGCCAAGGGTACTGCTGACTATGATTGCACCAAGCCCACTTGGACTCTCGTAGAATGCACCGCTTGCGGCGACACCTATTTTGAAGATTACCAGGCTGCTAAGAACACTGCACACAACCTCGATAGAAACGGTGATAAGAAGATTGATGTGAAGGATGCTATTGCTGTCGGTATTCCCACCTGCACCGAAGATGCTGAAGACCTCTACCAGTGTAAGGATTGCGGCGCAAACGGTTATACTGAATACCGTCCCGGCAAGGCTGCTACCGGTCACAAGATCAACTACAATGGCGTTGATATTAAGGTTGACTTCGCTTGCAACTCTGCTGACCACAAGAACTACAAGGGCTTTGCCTGCGTAAACGGTTGTGCACAGGTACTTGGTACTGACGTTGAACACGAAAAGGTTTCCGCTGAATACAAGGCTCCTACTTGCACCGAAACCGGTCACGAAGCATTTGACTACTGCAAGAACTGCAACGAAGTTCTTGATGGTAATGTTGTTTCTATCCCCGCAACCGATCACCCCAACAAGGAATTTGTTGAAGAAGCTGACGGTAATTATGTTTACCACTGCCCTGACTGCGGCGAATACATCTACGAAGAAATCGTTCCCGAAGTTGTAGAAACCATCACCCTTTCTACCGACAAGGTAGCTGCAGGTGACGTTATCACTGCAACCTTCGCTCTTTCCGGCGCAGAAACCACCTTCTCTGCACTTAACCTTACCATTGACTACGATGCAGACCTTCTCACCTTTGTTGGCGTTGAAGCTGCTGGTATCGACGGTCTCTACGCTATCGCTTCTGATAACGGTTACAACGTTGGCGTAGCCCTTATCGTTGCTAACGACGCTGAAGGCAACGGTCGTGAAATCACCACCACTGCTGAAGGCACTGTTCTCTTCACTCTGACCTTTGTTGCTAACAAGACCGCTTCCGGCGATGCTTACATCGGCGACGAATGGTTCACCATCGACACTACCGGCGACCTCAATGGTGACAGCATCGTAACCGCTGAAGACGCTCAGGCTATCTTCAACTACATCGGCACCAACGACGTTGCTGCTGACGCAAACAACGACGGTGTTGTTACTCTCGCAGACGCTATCGCTCTTGCTAAGTTCGCAGCTTCCACCAAGACCGCTGCTGACTTCCTCGAAATGGTTGGCGAACTCGACAAGCTTGAAGACGAAGTATTCGCTATTTTCGACGCAGGCAGAATCAACGACGTTAACAATGACGGCATCGCTAACATTGCTGACGCTTACGAACTGATCGAACAGCTTGAGTTTGCTCTTCAGGTAATGGATTACTCTGAACTTGCTAACATTGTAACCATGGCTGAACTCGTTTCCTTCGTAAACAAGGCTGCCTAATTGTTATAAGAATCAGTGAGGTATATTATGCAACTTAAAAGAATTTTCATAACGCTTTTGGTTGCTATTGTGGTTCTCTCTATGGCTGGCTTGGCAGTATCTGCTGCTGGCACCGGAACGTTCGATATCGCAGTGGAGTCTAACTCCACTGCCGATGTCGAATCCCTGAATCCTGGC
>JAFQNZ010000036.1 GCA_017395715.1 Clostridia bacterium
CTGAAGTATCCGGCACCTTTTCTCCTGTCCTTTGACGCTCTTTGTAATCAAGATATTCTTGATAATTACCGTCAAAAGCCTTGACAGACACCCCTTCAAACGAAAGAATCCGCGTGGAAAGCTTATTGATGAAATATCGGTCATGGCTGACTGCCAAAATCGTTCCTTCAAACGCATCCAGCGCATCCTCCAAGATCTCACGCGAAGGAATGTCCAAATGGTTGGTCGGCTCATCAAGAATCAAAAAATTCACCTTGGTCAGCATCAGCTTAGCAAGAGAAATCCTTGCTTTTTCACCGCCGCTCAACACCGAAATATCTTTGAAAACATCATCACCCTTAAACAAAAAGAGCGCGAGCACACTTCGAATTTCGGTTTGCGTCAATTTATCGTAATCATCCCACAGCTCATCGATCACACTGCCGCTTTCCGATATGTTGTGATGCTCCTGATCATAATATCCTACACGAACGTTATAACCGTAATGCACAAAACCGGAACTCTGCGGAACCGTACCGTAAATGATCTTCAAAAGCGTGGATTTTCCGCAACCGTTCGGCCCGATCAGCATCACACGGTCATTCTTTTTGAGTTCAAAATTCACATCCTCAAAAAGTTCTTTCACAGGATAACGCTTGGACAGATGACGAATATCGAGTACATCGTTACCGCTTTCGCTCGCCGTTTGAAACATCATGCGTATGCTCTGCGGATCATGCTCGGGTGCCGCCACTTTTTCCATGCGGTCAAGACGTTTTTGACTGCTTTCCGCTTTTTTGATATTCTTTTCTCTGCCCCAACGTCTTTGCTGTTCAATATGCGCTTCCAATCGGGCTATCTCTTTTTGCTGGTTCTTGTACTGATGCTCAAGAACTTCCCGTTCTTTTTTCTTTTTGGCAATATAGGTATCGTAGTTTCCGTCGTAAAGCTTGCCATGACCGTTTTCAATTTCAAGTGTCTTGTTGGTCGTCTTGCAAAGGAAATAACGGTCATGCGAAATGATCATAACCGTTTTTTTCGTACCGGCAATAAATTTCTCAAGCCATTCAATGTTTTCAATATCAAGATGGTTGGTCGGCTCGTCCAGCATGATGATATCAGGCTCAGTCAAAAGCAGTTTCGCAAGCGCCACGCGTGTTTTCTGCCCGCCCGAAAGCTGACGGATCGGCATATTGTGATAGGCTTCATCAAATCCGAGACTGCCAAGCACCGAACGGCAACGTGCGCGGTATTCAAGACCGCCCCCGGCAATGAATCTTTCGTTCATGGCAGAATACTTCATTTGCGCTTCAAAACTGCCGTTTTCCGCCTCGCGGCGCATATATTCGAGTTCGTGTTCTTCACGAATCAGATCTTTGAAAGCATCCAGCATCTCACCAAGAACCGTGTTATCGCTTTCAAACACAGGATTCTGCTCAAGATACCCCACCGTTTTCTCACGCGAAATATAAATATTTCCCGTATCAGGCTCACAAAAGCCGGCAATCATTTTGAATAAAGTGGATTTTCCGGCACCGTTCACTCCTACAATACCGAGTTTGTCGCCATCATTCAGCGAAAAGGAAATATTCTCAAACAAGAGATCCGTGCCAAACGAGAGCGACAGATTCTCACAGCTGATACTGATCACGGCAATTCACCCCTCTTTCACAACGTTTTACAGAAGAAGATCAAATGCGATCCGCTTGTCTTTCCTTCCGTCTCTTTCGTAATACACCACACCGCAATACTGAAAACCGCATTTGCCTAAAAGCGAACGCATCGGTCTGTTATCTTCATGCGTATCACAGCGTAAAGAAAGCGCGTGGTCAATATGTGCGAGCTTAACGGCATAATCAAACACACGGCAACCAAGTCCGTGTCCGCGAAGTTTGGGAGAAACGGCTACGCGGTGCACTGAGGAATAGCGGTAACCGTTTTCGCGAAAGGATCCCTCGGTAATCTTTTCATACACATCTTCTTTGCCTGACGTATAAGCAAAATACCCCACGACCGTTGAATCCTTCACAAGAACATACGCTTGTTCGAGCTTCATATCTTCTTCGATATCCGAAATGAACGGATATCCGTCTTGCCACTGATCGATTCCCTGTTCTTTCATGGTTTGTCTTGACTTAGCAAACAAATCACAAATTGCAGAAATATCGGAAGAAACAGCACTTCTAATGCGAATATCAGAAATTGACATAGGTTTTATCTCCATTTTTGGCAGACTTGTAGGATGCGGCAGTCAAAGCAGTCAAAGCCACTGCATCATCAATGAGGAGTCCTTTGGGTGCTTCCGCCTTACCCGTACACCAATCAAGCCACTTGTCCACAGGATTTTTTTCGCCTTTAGGAAGATCGGTCACGGTAACAAACTTTCCGCCTGTTGTTTTATCGGCAATTTCAACCTTGCCGTCCCGAAAGATCGGAAGAGCTCGGTATCGTTTTTGCGTCAAAAACAGGAAAACGGAGCGTCACCGAGCATAAATAATC
>JAFQNZ010000272.1 GCA_017395715.1 Clostridia bacterium
ACACACCTCTCTCGGTAGAGGATGCTGTTTTTCGAGCCACCGCCGTCTATTCCCTTTTTCGTGAACATAATATCAAAGTCATCCGCATCGGTCTTTGTGAAAATGAAGGCTTGCGCAGTGACAAAACGATAGGCGGTGCACACCATCCTGCTCTTGGCGAGTTGGTTTTGAACCGTTATTACCTCACCCAAATTCTAAACGAAATCAAAAGAATTGATCCCTCACCAAATGCCGAAATTGTGATAGAAATCGCACAAAACGCCCTCTCACAGGCAATCGGTCAGAAAAAATGCAATCTCCACGCGCTTGAAAACGCGTATCCCAAAAACCGCATTCGCTTTTCCCCCTCGCACTCCCTTTGCGGAAAGGAAGTTAAAATCTTTGTCAAGGAGAACTGAACTATGCGCCTGCAATCTCTTGAGCTTCACGGCTTCAAATCGTTTCCCGAGCGCACCAAGATCACCTTCGATTCCGGCATGACTGTTATTGTCGGTCCGAACGGAAGCGGAAAAAGTAATATTTCCGACGCTGTCAAATGGGTACTTGGCGAACTTTCGGCGAAGAATATCCGCGGAGACAAGCTGGAAGATGTTATTTTCGGCGGTACCGACAAGAGAAGTCGCATGGGCTTTGCCGAAGTATCCTTGACCATTGACAACACAGGCGAATACCGCATTCCTTCCGAATACAACGAGATCACCGTCACCCGACGCTATTTCCGCACGGGTGAGTCCGAATATCTCATCAACGGTCAGCTCAAACGCCTTGCTGACATCGTTGACCTCTTTATGAATACCGGTATCGGCAAAACAGGCTATTCGATCATCGGTCAGGGCAAAATCTCCGAAATCATCGCCCAACGTGCCGAAGACCGCCGTTATATTTTTGAAGAAGCGGCAGGTATTTCCAAATTCCGCGCCAAAAAACAAAAAGCGGAACGCAAGCTTGCCGAAACCGAGAATAACTTAATTCGTCTCAATGACATTCTTTCGGTACTGGAACAGCGCGTTGAACCGCTCGAAAAGGATGCCGCCAAGGCAAGAGTGTATCTTGATCTTTATGAGAGAAAGAAAGCGCTCGATATTGCCCTTGCCGTATTTGATATTTCGAATATCGCAAGCCAGAACGAAGAATTTGAACGTAGCTATCACATGGCAAAGCACACCTTGGAGATCACCAAAGACACACTCTCCTCTCTCAATACTCAAGTGCTTACCAATAACGATAAAGAAGAAGAAAACCGCCAAAAAACCAAAGAACAAAATGAACTTCTCGGCATCAAAAAGGAAGAACGCCACGATGTTACCACCCGCCGCCTTCTTGCCGAGCAGGAAATTGAACACGGAAAAAGTGTTCTTGAACGCTACGCCGACGACCGCCAAAAACAGGATCAACTCTATGCTTCTGCCATCCAACGTCAAAGCGATGCCAAAGACATTTTGAATGCGGCAATAGACAAAGAAAAAAGTCTTGAAGTAGAATATGAAACCGCACAAAATGAGCTGAATGAAATCCGTGCTTCCCTTTCGGATCTTCACAAAGAAGAAAATGACACAAAGGCAGAAAAGAACGCCTGCGAAAAGCAGTTGGTCGATGACCGCATCCGTCTGTCCGCGCTTGAAAGCTCGCAAGCTTCTCTTTCAGAAAGAATGCAGAGCGTACAAAAAGAGCTTGAAACAGCAAACATAGCGCTTGCTGATATCGAAAAGCGTATGGAAGCCAGCCGCGAACGCCTTGCCTCCTACCGTAAGGATGCTTCTCGCACCCAAGAGAAAAAAGAAGCAATTCTGGATGCCGCCGACGAGATCGAAAAAAATCTCCTTTCTCTTTCGGAAAAACGCAACCAAACAAGAGTTGCCATCAACACCAAAACCGAACAAGCCGCCACCTTAACGCGTATGGAGGAACATTTTGAAGGCTATCAAAAGAGCGTTCGTTTTGTTCTCGATGCGGCAGCAAGTGGAAAACTTCACGGCATTTGCGGTCCGGTTTCCAAGCTGATCAAGGTTGAAAACCGCTACAGCGTTGCCATTGAAACCGCTCTCGGCAGTAACATACAAAATATCGTCACCGAAGACGAAAACGCCGCCAAAGCCGCCATTGCCGCACTCAAAAAAGAAAATGCGGGACGTGCTACCTTCTATCCCTTGAGTTCGGTCCATGCGGATAAACCGCGTATTGATCTGAACAAAGTAAGGAGCTTCAAGGGCTATGTCGGCATTGCCTCCGAGCTGCTTTCCTATGATGCCCACTACCGCGACATCATGGCTTCCATGCTTGGCAGAACCTTCGTTTTTGACACACTCGACCACGCCACCGAAATGGCGCGCCACTTTGGTTATACGGTCAGAATCGTCACCCTTGACGGGCAGCAGATCAACGCAGGCGGTTCTTTCACAGGCGGCTCCGCTAAACGCGACAGCGGCATTCTTTCGCGCACACGCGAGATCGAAGCTCTCACCCAAGAGGTAGCATCACTCAAAGCAACACTTGCATCCTTAGAAAAACAAATTGCCGAAGAGGAAAAAGCACTCACCGCAAAAAAAGATGAACTCAACGATCTGAACGACGGCTATATGCTCCTTGCCGCCATGTATAAAGCGGAAGAAACCTCCAATAGCCTCATCCTTGACCAATATCAAACACAAAAGGATGCTGTGGAAACACTCGAACAGTCTATGGCGCATATCGAACAGCAAAATGTTTCGGGCGCACAGCTCAAAATCAAACTGACCGAGGAAATCGACGAACTGTCAAGAACCTCTTTGATGCTTGATGCAACCATGGTAGCAATTCAAAACTCCATTGCCGAAACCGAAGCCATGATTGCCGATAAAAAAGAAGACTGCAACCGTCGTATGCTTGCCGTCACGATTGCCGCCAAAGACGTGGAAACCGCCAAGAACAGCCACGAAGCTTGCCAAGCGGAGATTGCCCGCATTGAGCATGAACGCACTCTCATCCGAGAAGCGGTTGAAAACAAAGAAGCCAACTTTGATATTCTGGAAAACAACATCCAAGCACTCACGCTTGCTGCCACCGCTCTTGATGAAGAAATTGAAACCATCGAAGCCACGATCCACTCCCTCCATAAAGAAGCCGAGGAGATCCACACCCGTGCCGTTGAACTGCAACACACCTTAAAAAGTAAGAACGAAGAATTCCAGTTGCAGTCAGCCCATTATGCCAAACTGGAAAGCAAACGCGTTACCCTGCTCGGTGAAAAAGACCGCCTCACCGCAAAACTGTGGGAAGAATACGAACTCACCTATTCTGCGGCGTGTGAGACCGAGCACCCCGAGATCACGCAGGAAACCCGCAGCAAAAACGTCAGCGAACAAACCAAACTCCGCTCAAAAATCCGTGAACTTGGCGCTGTCAATGTCGGAGCAATCGAAGAATACGCCACCGTCAAAGAGGAATACGATCACTTAAATACACAAATCGGCGACCTTAACAAGAGTAAAGAAGACTATTCGAATATCGTGTCCCAGCTTGAAAAGGAAATGTGCCAAAAATTCAGCGAATCCTTCCATGCCATCAATCAGAACTTCTCGGTCGTTTTCCGCGAGCTGTTTGGCGGCGGCTCGGCAAAACTTGAACTTACCGACCCGAACAATATCTTAACAAGCGGTATCGAGATCATCGTAGCGCCTCCGGGAAAACTGATCAAAAACCTAAAATCGCTCTCGGGCGGTGAACAGGTCTTTGTGGCAATCGCCATCCTCTTTGCCATCTTCAAGATCAATCCGCCTCCCTTCTGCCTGCTTGATGAAATCGAGTCAGCCCTTGACGAGGTCAACGTTTCCCGCTTTGCAAACTACGCCAAGAACTTCTGTAACAACACGCAGTTTATTACCATCTCCCACCGCCGCGGCACC
>JAFQNZ010000273.1 GCA_017395715.1 Clostridia bacterium
AATCTTTTTAACTGTTAAAAACTCAAGCAAACCGTCATCAAGTTCCGCACGTGGGGCGCAGTGAAAACCGCCGCCGTAATAACCGCCGTTCGCCACAAGACAAAGGAGAAGCTTCGAAGAAATATCCTCGGTGTGGCCGTTCTCATCTGTTACAGTTAAGGACATCATTTTTCCCATCGGTTTTAACAGTGAAAGAAGCACACTGACCATGTAAGCGGCACTACCTTTGAACAGCTTACATTTTTTCACCTTTTGCGTGAGAGACACCACATCACAGTCAAAGCCAACATTGACTTCATTCGCCGCATATTTTTCATTGAATCGAATCAAGTCAATTGTATGCGCTTGGTTATGTCCATTGTCGGAAAAATTCCTTGCAAAATCATTTCCTGTTCCAAACGGATGGATGTACATAACCATGCTTTTTGAACAACCGGACGCCATCAAAGCATTGATCGATTCAAACACACTTCCGTCGCCGCCATACACATGGATCTCCGCCGAAGGATCTGATGTACAGATCTCGCGAATCATTTCAACAGCATGACCCGCATACTCTGTTTTGAAAACATTAGCATCTTCAACATCGATCACCGAAGGTGTTTTGGGGGCGTTAATGATCACATAGCGATTCATTATAATTCGCAGTTGTTAACCGTTCTCGGGAAGGGAAGAACATCACGGATGTTGGCAACGCCGGTCAGATACATAACGCAACGTTCAAATCCGAGACCAAAACCGGCGTGTCTTGCCGAACCGAATTTGCGAAGATCAAGATAGAAATCATAGCTGTCCTTATCAAGACCAAGCTCATCAATTCTGGCAGAAAGCTTTTCAAAATCATCTTCTCTCTGCGAACCGCCAATGATTTCACCGATACCGGGAACAAGACAGTCCATAGCGGCAACGGTTTTTCCGTCTTCATTGAGCTTCATATAGAACGCTTTGATCTCCTTGGGATAGTCGGTAACAAACACGGGACGCTTAAATACTTCTTCTGTCAGATATCTTTCATGCTCAGTCTGAAGATCACAACCCCAATATACCTTGTATGCAAATTTATCATTATTCTTTTCAAGAATCTCAATTGCCTCGGTGTAGGTCACATGACCGAATGCGGAGTTTGCAACATGATTCAGACGGTCAAGCAAACCCTTGTCCACAAACGAGTTGAAAAAGTTCATTTCTTCGGGAGCGTTCTCAAGTACATAATTGATAATGTATTTGAGCATATCTTCTGCAATCTGCATATCATCCGTGAGATCGGCAAATGCCATTTCAGGTTCAATCATCCAAAACTCAGATGCGTGTCTTGTGGTATTGCTGTTTTCCGCGCGGAAGGTAGGACCAAATGTATAGATGTTACGGAATGCCATGGCAAAGGTTTCGCCGTTCAGCTGACCGCTTACCGTAAGATTGGTCTTTTTGTTGTAGAAGTCCTGCGAAAAATCAACTTTGCCATCGGGAGTTTTGGGCAGATTCTCAAGATCAAGAGTTGTTACCTGGAACATTTCGCCTGCACCTTCACAGTCACTACCTGTGATGATCGGGGTATGCACATACACAAAACCCTTTTCCTGGAAAAACTTATGGATTGCATACGCTGCAAGAGAGCGAACACGGAACACAGCTTGGAAGAGATTGGTTCTCGGACGAAGATGTGTAATCGTACGCAAATACTCAATCGAATGGCGCTTTTTCTGCAGGGGATAATCAGGGGTGGAAGCGCCCTCGCAAACAACAGAAGTTGCCTGAATTTCAAACGGCTGCTGTGCATTAGGGGTAGCAATAAACTTACCTTCAACTATAACAGCTGAACCGACATTCAGCTTTGCAATTTCTTGAAAGTTAGAAAGCTCGCTTGCATAAACCGCCTGAATGGGTGTAAAAAATGTTCCGTCTGCAATCACCAAAAAACCAAACGCATTGGAGGCACGGTTGGAACGAAGCCAACCACCAATACGAACGGTTGTATCATAGAATTTTTCTCTTTCTTCAAAGAGCTCACGAACCGTAATAAGATGTTCCATACTGATTCCTTCCCAGGGTCAAACAAACTCAAACAAGTTATGACCCATTTGCCAAAATATATCAATTCGGTTTTTCTGTCATAAAAGTAGCCAATCATAAGCCCACCGAATTATTTTACATATCATTATATCACATAGATAAAATAAAATCTATAGTTTTTTTTATTTTTTTTATAAAAAAGAAAAAAAGATGCTAAAACATCAAATATATTACAAAAATGCTTGCAAATCCATCCAATGTGGAGTATAATGAAGTAAGTGAAAAAAGGAGGGATTACCTTGTTCAGATATCACTGGAGCCGACTGCGTATAGAACTTCATGTTAAAACATTTGAAGGAATTTCTGAGGAAAAAATAACACAGTATTTTTTCTCGCCTTCCGAGCTTGAAACAGAACCTACCGTTTCAATTGCCGGAAAAGGAATACTCGATTATGTCCTGACCGTTCAGATGATGAGCGAAAGCGAAGTGGTTTTGTTTGATGCCATGCGTTCTGAAGATGAGATGCTCAATCTCGATTGTTACGAGAGTAAGGGCGTGTTAATTCTGCACGAGGGAGATATACACAAAACACCCACGATCAATATTTCATACAATAAAAGTTATTGGTATGAAGTATCGATTGAATAGTTTGGGATATCCCGTATTTTGGAACTTTATTTATTGAAATTAAAACGGAGAAGATCAATGAAAAAAACTTTACTGCGTAATTATGCCAAACTCATTGCAAGAGTCGGCGGAAACATCAAAAAAGGGCAGCCTGTCATCATTAACGCTCAGCTTGACCAACCCGAGTTTATCAAAATTCTCGTTGAGGAATGCTACAAAGCAGGTGCTTCCAATGTTACAGTTGATTGGAGCTATCAGCCTCTTGCAAAGGTTAATACCAAGTATCGCTCCTTGAAGGTTATGTCCAAAATTGAAAATTGGGAACTTGCCAAGCTTCAGCATCATGTTGACACCCTTCCTGTCAGACTCCATATCGTGTCCGACGATCCCGATGGATTAAAGGGAATCAACCAAGATAAGATCGCCAAAGCAAGCAAAGTGCGTTATCCCATCACAAAACCCTATTCCGATCAGATGAAGAGCCGCTATCAGTGGTGTATTGCCGCAGTTCCCGGTGTTGCTTGGGCAAAGAAAGTATTCCCCGGTCTTTCTAAATCATGTGCAGTTGAAAAGCTTTGGGAAGCAATTCTTCACACATCAAGAGCTGACGGAGAAGATCCTATTGCAGCTTGGGAAGCACACAACGCCGATCTCAAGAAGCGTTATGACTATTTGAATTCGCTCGGTATTGTTGCGCTTGAATACAAATCCTCCAACGGTACCGATCTGCGAGTTGGTATGATTCCTAACTCTGTTTTCCATGGCGGCGGAGACACATCGCTTCTCGGAAACTACTTTAACCCCAACATTCCTTCCGAAGAAGTATATACTTCTCCCAAGAGAGGCGAAGCAGAGGGAATTGTATATGCTACCATGCCCCTCTCTTACCAAGGCGAGTTGATTGAAAATTTCAGCATGCGTTTTGAAGGCGGTAAAGTTGTGGAAGTTCACGCTGAAAAGAACGAAGAACTTCTCCAGAAAATGGTCACCATGGACGAAGGTGCAGCCTATCTTGGCGAATGCGCACTTGTTCCTTTCACTTCTCCCATCAACCAGACCGGTATTCTTTTCTATAACACTCTGTTCGATGAAAATGCGCGTTGCCATTTGGCTCTCGGTGCAGGTTTCCCTGAAACCATCAAGGACTTTGATCAGTACACACTGGAAGAGTGCCGCGCTATGGGTATCAACGAATCGATGATCCATGTTGACTTTATGATCGGTTCCGAAGACATGTCGATTGTTGCTGAAACCAAAGACGGAAAGAAAGTTCCGATCTTTACCAACGGCGTTTGGAGCTTCTGATTTAGTTTTAGAAGGGAATCATTATACCATGAAAAAAGGAATTTCGAGCTATTGCCTTTCTCCTGCCATGAAAAAAGGCGCATCGATTTATGAGGTGATTGATTTTGCCAAAAGCATCGGTTGCGAGCATATTGAATTTGTTCCTTTTTATACGCCTTTTGTTTTGGAAAGAGAGAATCGAATCGATGAAGCGTATATTGACAGTGTCCGAAACAAGTGTCTTGATGTCGGGCTGGATATTTCAACATACTCTGTTAATGCCGATCTGATCAGTAGCGATCGTGATGTCAGAAAGAGCGAAATTGCCCGTGTCAAACTTCATATCGATGCTGCTGAACGCTTAGGTCTCAAATGGATGCGTCACGATATCGCTTCTTTCCGCAGACCGTTTGAATCCAATACCCCCGAGAACTTTGAAAAAGAATTTCCGTTGATGCTTGACGGCGTTCGCGAGCTTTACGAATATGCCGACAAAAAGGGAATTGCCACCACGCTTGAAAATCATGGTTTTTTCTGTAATGGAGCTGACCGCTTGATCCGTATCATCAATGCTTCGGGATGCCCGAATTTGAAAATGACAATGGATGTTGGTAACTTTGTTTGCGTTGATGATGATCCCGTCGCCGCAGTGAAAAAATGTCTGCCGTACGCCGCTATTATTCATTTCAAGGACTTTTATATCAGAGACAAGAAGAGACTCCCCGGACAAACTGAAATGTTCAATTGCAACAATGGCAGTTGGTTTGAAACTTTGAGCGGAAAAATGCTCCGCGGTTCTATTCTCGGTCAAGGAGACCTTGACATTCCCGCCATTGTTGAACTGATAAAAACAAGCGGATTTGATGGGTATCTCTCCCTTGAATTTGAGGGAATGGAAGAATGTCATCAAGGAACGTCAATTTCTTTTAGCATGACAAACGCGCTTTTTGGATGATACTTGTATAAGGTCGCCTCAACAAAATAGGAGAATATCATGGAATTCAATCAGAATTTAATTGAAAAAGAAGTGTCCCGCGAAATTGTGTTTGATGGCAAGATTTTTAAAATTGCCAAGTGCAAAGCCGAACTTTGCAATCACCAGATCGTTGACAGAGAAATTATGCTTCACAGCGGCGGTGTCGGCATTCTTGCTATAGATGAATCAAAAAATGTTCTCCTTGTAGAACAGTATCGTTACGGTGCATCATCTTTCCTGTGGGAAATTCCTGCCGGAAAGTTGGAATACGGAGAAGATCCGTTTGAATGTGCAGTACGCGAACTTTCGGAAGAAACAGGGTGTACCGCAGACAACATGGAGTTTCTTGGAAAGCTGAATCCATCTCCCGCCATTATGAGCGAAGTTATCTACATCTACATGGCAACAGGTCTTAAAAACGGTAATAAACATCTTGATAACGACGAATTTCTTGATGTCATCCGTATTCCGTTAGAGCAAGCTATTCAGATGGTTTTCTCGGGTGAAATCACAGATGCCAAGACGCAAATTGCGCTTTTGAAAGCTAACGAACTTTTGAAAAACTAAAAGAATCCCAATCTGCTTTTTGGCAGATTGGGATTTTTTATGTTCACTTTTTTCTTTGAATCTTGGCAATGAAGAAACCGTCATGCCATTCATTAGGTAAAAGCGTAAGACAACCGTTCTGCGATGAGAAAGATAAAACATCTGAGTGAAACGAAAAATCAACTGTTTCAAAATCAGAATGCTCCGAAACAAAGCGTTTGACAACGTCTTCATTTTCCTTTTTGTTTACCGTACAGGTTGAATACACCAAAACACCGTTATCGGTAAGATATTCCGAAGAAGAACACAGTATTTGATATTGAAGTTCGGGGAGAGCATTTATCTCGGAAATATCTTTATAACGTATTTCTGCCTTTTTGGAAACAACACCGAGCCCCGAGCAGGGGACATCGCAAATAACTCGATCAGCACGCTTTTTCAGCTCTGCTATTGGCGTCGTTGCATCGTGACAAACTGTTCGGATCATATCAAAGCCAAGCCGTTTAGCGCCTTTTTCAATCAAAGGCAGCTTACTGTCGTGCAAGTC
>JAFQNZ010000274.1 GCA_017395715.1 Clostridia bacterium
CCTTTTTCTTTTATTATACCATGTTTTATTTTTCTTGTCAACCAACCGCGGTTTATAAAATCTTCTCCAAAGACAAAAAAGGATTTGACTATTTGGAAAAGATTTGCTATAATAATAAAAAACAATTGGAAAGGCAGTTTAGGATATGAAAAAGAACGCCATTGTGGGACAGTCGGGCGGACCGACATCAGCTATCAACGCAACACTTGCGGGTGTTGTCTCGGGAGCACTTGAAGCTCCCTTTATTGATAAGGTTTACGGAGCCTTGAACGGTGTCGAAGGAATTTTGAACGAGCGCTTCGTTGATATCGGCGCACAGCTTTCCGAAGGGGATGCTATGACGATTCTGAAGCAAACGCCTGCTGCAGCGCTTGGTTCTTGCCGTAAAAAATTGCCAAAGCCTGATGATGAGGCAGGCAAGGAGATCTACGAAAAGCTCTTTGATTTCTTTGCTCGTCATAACATCGGTTATTTCTTCTATATCGGCGGCAATGATTCGATGGATACGGTTGCCAAGCTTTCGGCGTATGCCAAGGCGAACGGCATTGAAGGGATTTCTTTTGTGGGTGTTCCCAAAACGATCGACAATGACCTGGAGGGTACTTCGCAAACACCCGGCTTCGGTTCGGCTGCCAAGTTTATTGCCGCTACCATGCAGGAAATCTTGCGTGACACCGCTGTTTATACGGTAAAAGCGGTAACCATTGTTGAGATCATGGGTCGAGATGCCGGATGGTTGACGGCTTCTGCGGCGCTTCCTCGCCTTATTTCGGATGTTGCACCGGACTATGTTTACCTTCCCGAGGTTGTTTTTGATCTTGATTCCTTCTATGCTGATATTGAAAAAGCATTTAAGAAGCATCCCAATGTGGTAATTGCTGTTTCCGAAGGTGTTCGTTTTGCAGACGGACGCTATGTGGGAGAGGGAACACAAAGCGGTGCAACCGATGCATTTGGTCATAAATATTTGCAGGGAACGGGAAAAGCGCTTGAAACACTTGTCAAAGAACATTTTGGCTGCAAAGTGCGTTCGGTAGAGCTCAATTTGCCACAGCGCTGTGCTGCGCATCTTCTCTCTGCCAATGATATCGATGAATCGTTTGGTGCAGGTAAAGCAGCTGCTCTAAACGCGCTTACCGTATCAGGTTGTATGATTTGTTATGAAAGAAGTGACGATCCTTATGCGATTACCTACCGCGCCAAAGATGTGAGTGAGATTGCCAACAAGATCAGAAAGGTTCCTGCAGAATTTATTACCGCAGGAGGAAACAACGTGACCGATGCGTGCCTTGCGTATCTTTTGCCTTTGATTCAGGGTGAGTACGCGACGATCTATCAGAACGGACTTCCTAAGCATTTTACCGTGAAAAAATAAATCTTTTGTAAGAAACCGCATAGACTATTTTATTAAGTAGTCTATGCGGTTTTTGACTTTTGAAAATGAATTTGTACCGAGTCAAAGGGCGAGCATATACTATTTTAATTGATTATGGAATCTTAGCAAAGAAAATAAAACAACTGCAATAAAAATATTTGGAAAAACAAAATAATTTTTGGCAAAACGGCTTGACAAATGAAAAAAATGGGTTTATAATGTGAACATTGTTTCTTGAATGAATTGTAAACAATTTTTTAAGAAACAAGACGATCTTCAATCCTAATTATCAAAAAATTATAAAGGAGGAAAGTAATCTGAACCGATTGTTCAGACGAAAAGGGTATGATGAATCGAGTGTATAATTTTTCCGCAGGTCCTTCCACGCTTCCTGAAAAAGTGTTGGAAATTACCGCATCCGAGCTTATGAACTACAATGGCTCGGGAATGTCCGTGATGGAGATGAGTCATCGATCTTCAGTCTATGAGACGATCATTCAGGATTGTGAAAGAACCCTCCGCAGATTGATGCAGATTCCTGATAATTATAAAGTTTTGTTCCTTCAAGGTGGAGCATCCACACAGTTTGCCGCTGTTCCGCTGAATCTTCTTTCCCAAAACGGAAAAGCAGATTATGTGGTAACCGGTCAGTTTTCCAAAAAGGCATATTCGGAAGCCAAGAAATACGGTGATATTCGTTTGGTTGCTTCCTCGGAAGATAAAAACAACACCTATATTCCTCGTCTTACCAAGGAAGATTTCCGTCCCGATGCCGATTACGTTCATATCTGTTTTAACAATACGATTTTCGGAACCAAGTGGGATTATATTCCCGAAACACCGGCACCGCTTGTCGCCGATATGTCTTCCTGCATTCTGTCCGAGCCTTTTGATGTGACAAAATTCGGTATGATTTATGCCGGCGCACAAAAGAACATGGCGCCTGCCGGTCTTACCGTAGTGATCATTCGCGAGGATCTTTTAGGAAATGCTTCGCCGATCTGTCCGACTATGCTTGACTACAAGGTGATGGCTGATAACGGTTCTATGTACAACACACCGCCTTGTTGGTGTATTTATGTAGCGGGTCTTGTTGCCAAGTGGGTAGAAGAGGATATGGGCGGTCTTGACGGCATGAAGGCTTACAATCAAGAAAAAGCGGAAGTTCTGTATGACTATCTCGACAGTCAAGATTACTACAAGAATCCGAATGAGAAAGCAGCCCGTTCTATGATGAATGTGACATTTGTAACAGGCGATAAAGATCTTGATGCCAAATTCGCCAAGGAAGCTGCTGCAGCAGGATTTGTCAATCTGAAAGGACACCGTTCGGTTGGCGGTATGCGCGCTTCTATCTACAATGCGATGCCCAAAGAGGGCGTTGTGGCTCTTGTAGAATTTATGAAACAGTTTGCAAAAGACAATCCAAAAGGTTAAGGAAGGCAAAAAATGAAAAAGGTTTTACTCTTAAATAAAATCTCGCCGCTCGGACTGAATCTTTTTGACAAAGAACAGTATGAACTCGGCGAGGCGATTGATAATCCCGACGGCGTTTTGGTGAGAAGCGCCAAAATGCATGATATGACGGTGGGGGATCATCTGCTCGCTGTGGCAAGAGCCGGTGCGGGCGTTAACAATATTCCGGTTGAAGCGTATTCCGAAAAGGGAATTGCTGTATTCAACACCCCCGGTGCCAATGCCAACGGCGTAAAGGAACTGACGCTTGCCGCTCTCTTTTTGGCAGCTCGTAATGTGTCGGGCGGTATTCGTTGGGCATCTTCTCTGGAATGCGAGGATGTCGCGAAAGCAGTTGAAAAAGGGAAGAGTGCTTTTGGCGGTATTGAGCTTGAAGGCAAAACGCTCGGTGTCATCGGTCTTGGTGCCATTGGCGGTAAGGTTGCCAATGCTGCCGCATCCTCGGCGATCGGCATGAATGTTATTGGTTATGACCCGTTTGAAGGATACCCTGTC
>JAFQNZ010000275.1 GCA_017395715.1 Clostridia bacterium
ATTGATGATGACAACATCGGCTTCGGTCTCATCACCCGTGATCTGATAGCCTTCATCGCAAAGATGCTTCAGCATGATTTCGGTATCGATCTGGTTTTTGGGGCAACCCAGCGATACAAAACCCACTTTAATATTAGACATACGCTTTTGAAATCCTGAATTTTTTATGTATCATTGTCTTCCGACACGGAATACAGAAAAGATATCGCATAACGAATCTCGCCCTGAGAATACCCTTGGCGCGAAAGTTTTCCGAAAAGAGCTTCTTTTCCCTTGGTGCTGTTCTTTTTGGCAAAGATCAGACAGTAAGAGGAAAAATCGATCTCTTCAAGCGCTTCTTCAAAATAAGCATCGACCGTTTCGCGGTCAAATTTTCGCATAAGCTCCATATAAACGCGGCGCTTGCCGTAAAACTTGCGTGTGGCAAGAAACTCGGCATGGGCAAAGAAGAGGCGTTTATCATCTAAAAGCCCTGCGTCTTTTACCTCACAAAGAGCGTCTTCGATCTCGATTTGAGAATACCCCTTGCGGGCAAGCTTTTCGCGCAGCATAAGACTTGAGTTTGCGCCCGACTGCAAAATGCGAAGGGCAGACGATGCGGCAGACGATCGCGTGTGACTTGGCTTTTCTTCACACGCATCCTCGCGATTCTTCACTTTGCTACTTTTGGTTACAGTTTGAAGGTCTTTTGTTTCTTCTTCGCTACTTTTGGCTGCTGTTTGTCTTTTGTTTTGATGAACACGAATCATCGTTTAGAGAACTTCAATCGAAAAGCCGTCGTCATCGTCGTCATCGATCGGCATGGGATCAAGGGCAGCTTCCAAAGTTCCGCTTTCGCTGAAGGCGCGGATCTTGTTTTCAATCTCCTCGGTTACCTCGGGATGTTCTTCAAGATAATTTCTCGCCTTGTCTCTGCCCTGTGCAATTCTTTCATCGTTATAGGAGAACCAAGCACCGCTTTTTTCCATGATACCGGCTTCTACCGCAAGATCAAGAATTTCGCCTGTTTTGGAAATGCCCTTGCCGTAGAGAATATCAAATTCCGCCACCTTAAAGGGAGGCGCCACTTTGTTCTTTACCACTTTGCACTTCACGTGGTTGCCGTAGCTGTTCGTGCCGTTTTTGAGAACCTCCGACTTGCGGATGTCAATTCTCACAGAAGCGTAATACTTCAGCGCCGTGCCGCCGGGAGTGGTTTCGGGGTTGCCGTACACAATGCCCACCTTGAGACGAAGCTGGTTGATAAAGATCACAATGCAGTTGGTCTTGGCAATCGAGCCTGTCAGCTTACGGAGTGCCTGCGACATGAGTCTTGCCTGTGCTGCCACCTGGGTCTGACCCATTTCGGCATCCACTTCCGCCTGCGGCACAAGGGCAGCCACCGAGTCAACCACCACAATATCCACAGCGCCCGAGCGCACAAGCGATTCGGTGATCTCAAGTGCCTGCTCTGCCGAGTCGGGCTGAGAGACCAAAAGCTCGTCAATGTCAATGCCAAGTGCCTTGGCATACACCGGGTCAAGCGCGTTTTCCACGTCGATATAAGCGGCAGTACCGCCTTTTTTCTGCACTTCGGCAACCGAGTGCAGAGCGAGTGTGGTTTTACCCGACGATTCGGGACCGTAAATTTCAATGATTCTGCCGCGGGGCAGACCGCCGATGCCAAGCGCCAAGTCAAGCGTCAAGGAGCCTGTGGAAATGGCGGTGACGTTCATCGCCTTGTTGTCACCAAGGCGCATGATAGCGCCTTTGCCGTGGTCTTTTTCTATCTGCAAAAGCGTGGATTCCAGCGCTTTCTTTTTGGCATCATTCTGATCGACTTTTACAGCCGTTTCTTTTTTCTTGGTTGCTTTTGCCATAAAATGTGTCCTCTTTCTTCAAAAGTTTAGTTTGTGGGGGGCGTTTCACAAGTGCCGCCAATCATGGTCTGGTCGATCAGCTTCCAAACGCCGTTTTCCATTCGGATCTCCACTTCTTTTGTGCCCTTTTCAAAACTGCCGTCGCTCTTATAGCGATAAACCGTAATGTCGGCACGGATATGTGTCTTATTCGAGCGCGATACCTTGGCAGAGCCGAGCAGCGCCACGGTGGTGAGCTTATAATCGTTATCTGCCACGTTGATATCAATATTCTTTGAGGTGGCATTTTCTCTGAAACGGGGCGGACGGCTGCCGTATTCGTCATTTGTGCCGTCAAACGCATAGCCGTAGATCCCCTCACGCGAGGTGGAAACGATCAGATCGTCAACCGCCGCTTTCAGGGATGTGATGGTTAAAAATTTCGAATCCTCGCTCACTTCATAGTAACGCTGTGTTTCGGCATCTACATCATCGCCGGGATCTTCCTTGGTTTTGAAAGCATTCCCGTAAATATAGGAATTGAGCTCCGCTTCACGCACAAGAAGATCGTCAATGATCTCGTTTGCCTGAGCGTCGGTATAGGCATTGCAGGAAACAAGTGACGAAAGCATCAGAAGTGCAAGGATGCAAAGTAAGATTCTTTTCATATTTTTGATTCTTTCTCTCCCGAACTGTGAATGATCACAGCTCGGGAGCTTTATTGTTTATTCTTCTTCGGATTCGGTTTCGGATTCTTCAGCAGGTTCATCAAACGCGGCAAGCGCTTCTCTGTTGCCGCTTTCGAGCGCTTCCTTTTTCAAAGCCTCTTCGGCACGGCGCTTTTCATCCTCTTCCTCTTCTTCACGGCTGACGCGTGTGATGTTTGCCACGATGCTGTCTTCATCGGGACGCATCACGATAACGCCGGATGCGGTACGGCTGTAGCTCGGAATTTCCGAAACAGCGGTACGGATCACGGTACCGTCGTTGGTAATCAGCATGATATCGTCTTTGTCGTCCACCGTGAGAATGCCGGCAAGCATGCCTGTCTTATCGTTCAAGTTGTGGCAAATAACGCCCTTACCGCCGCGGTTACGGCGCGCAAATTCGTCAAAGCTGCTTCTCTTGCCAAAGCCCTTTTCGGTGATGGTGATCAGCATCTTGTCTTCTTCCACAAGTGCAACGCCCTTAACAAAGTCGCCCTCGTCAAGACGGATGCCGCGCACACCTCTTGCCGTTCTGCCCATGGGTCTTGCATCGCTTTCAATGAAGCGTGTCGCATTACCCTCATGGGTCGCGATCAGAACGTCCGAATCACCCTGCGAGCGGCGGACAAAGACAAGCTCGTCGCCCTCATCAAGCGAAAGCGCGATCTTACCGCCCTTGCGCTGGTATTCGTATTCCGAAAGGGGTGTTCTCTTCACAACGCCCTGTTTGGTCACAAAGAGAAGATATTCATTCTCGGCAAATTCCGGCACCGAGATCATGGTGGTGATCTTCTCGCCCTCTTCAAGAAGGAGCATATTCACAATGTTCGAGCCCTTTGCCGTCTTGCCCGCTTCGGGAATGCGGTAGGCTTTCATCACATGAACCTTACCCTTGTTGGTAAACAGCATGAGATGCGAATGGCTGTCGGTGGCAAGCACCTGCTCCACAAAGTCAGTTTCCTTGGTCTTGATACCCGTAACGCCCTTACCGCCGCGTCTTTGCGCGGTGTATTCGTCACTGCGGATGCGCTTGATGTAGCCGTCATGTGTCATGGTGATCACGGCAACGTGGCGCTCGATCAAGTCTTCAAGCTCAATTTCTTCTTCGAGCGGCACAAGCTCAGTGCGTCTTTCATCGCCGTATTTTGCCTTGATGGCAAGAAGGTCGGTCTTGATGATCTCCTTGATCTTGCCCATGGTTTCATCGGCAAGGATCGCGCGCAGCTCTTCCACAAGCTCTTTGAGCTTGGCAAGGCGCTCTTCGATCTTGATTCTTTCAAGACCCGAAAGCTTACCGAGCGTCATATCCACAATTGCCTGCGCCTGAATTTCGGTAAAGCCGAAGCGTTCCATCAAGTTGTTTCTGGCAGCCCCAACCGATTCGGAAGCGCGGATGATGGCAATCACTTCATCGATGTTGTCGATGGCAATCTTGTAGCCTTCGTAAATGTGCATTTCGGCAAGTGCCTTCTGCAACTCAAAGCGAATCTTTCTGGTGATGACTTCCTCTTGGAAGCTGATATAATGGTTCAGCACTTCCTTGAGATTCAAAACTCTCGGCACGCCGTCCACAATGGCAAGCATATTCACAGCGCAGGTATCTTGGAGCTGTGTGAATTTATAAAGCTGGTTCAGAATGATCTGACCGTTGGCATCGCGGCGGTATTCCACCACAATACGCATACCGGCTCTGCCTGTTTCGTCGCGGATGTCGGTAATGCCCTCGATCTTTTTATCCTTCACGCAGTTTGCCATGGTCTCCACAAGCATCTGCTTGTTCACCTGATAGGGGATCTCGGTGATGACGATACGGCGGTTTTCTTCTTCAATGTGAGCGCGTGCGCGCACCATGATCTTGCCGCGGCCGGTGGTGTAAGCATCGTAGATACCGCGGGTGCCGCAGATCATAGCCGCTGTCGGAAAATCGGGCGCTTTGATATAGTTCATAATTTCGGGAATGGTCGCATCGGGATTTTCCATCAAGAAGATCGTACCGTCCACCACTTCCGATAAGTTATGTGTGGGGATATTGGTAGCCATACCCACCGCAATACCCATACTGCCGTTGACAAGCAGATTGGGGAATCGGGAAGGAAGCACAAGAGGCTCTTTCAGCTTGTTATCAAAGTTAGGACCGAAATCGACAACGTCCTTGTCGATATCCGTCATCATTTCACTCGCAAGACGGGTGAGTCTTGCTTCGGTATAACGGTAAGCCGCCGCCTGGTCGCCGTCAATATTACCGAAGTTACCCTGACCGTCAATCAAGGTATAGCGCATATTGAAGGTTTGGGCAAGGCGCACCATGGCATCGTAAACCGATGCGTCACCGTGCGGATGGTATCGACCAAGCACGTTACCGACTGTGGTTGCCGATTTGCAGTAGGGTTTGTCATGCGTCAAGTGGTCTTCGTACATAGCATACAGAATTCTTCTGTGTACCGGCTTCAAACCGTCTCTGACATCGGGAAGCGCACGCGACACGATAACCGACATAGCATAGTTGATGAAGGATTTTTTAATCTCCTTCTCCATCTGCACTTCCTGTATTTTTTGATCCTTATATTCAAAATTCTCAGCCATTCTATTTTCTCGTCTTTCTTAGATTCGCTTTTTCACTTTACGGTTTTCAAAAGTTTTTCTCTCACATAGTCATTGGCAAAATCGAGCGATTCTTTGGCACTCTTGCCGTCGGCATATTTGGCATAGCAGAAGGCGGCAAGAAACGCATCGCCCGCACCTGTGGGGTCGCAGGCGGAAATCTTGTGGGAAAGGGTGCGGAAAACCCCTTCCTCGCCCACAAACAAAGCGCCTTTTTCCCCAAGGGTACACAGCACCTCGGTGCGGTTGTCCACATACAGCTCCTTGCAAAAATCCACAAGCTCCTCTTCACTCTGAAAAGGCGCGCCGTGAAGCTCCGAAAGCTCACTTTCATTCGGTTTGATGAGGCTTGGCGAAGCCACAAGACTTTCCACAAGGGCCTTTCCCGAGGTATCCACGACAACCGGTATTCCACAGCCTTCGAGGAGTGTTATCAAGGAGTTTTCCACATTTATATCCACACCCTGTGGAAAACTGCCGCACAGGAAAACCACCTGTGGAGAATCGCTTGCCACAATATCGGCAATCACCTCGGCAAGAGCGCTTAATTCTTCTTCCGAAAGTCTGCCTTCCTCGTTGATCTCGGTCACACCGAAGGGGGTTACAAGCTTTGTGCAAATTCTCGTGTCATATCGGGACGGCAGAACCGTCAGTCCCGTGACTGCCTCCCTCACGCCGAGCTCTTGTTCAAGCAGCGCTTTGAGTCGCTCCCCCGTAGCGCCGCCCGCAAAGGTCACGGTGCGTACACTTGCCTTGAAAACATCCAGCATCGAAACCAGCTCGCGCGAAACATTGATACCTTTTCCGCCTGCCGTTTCAGTTGTCTTGTAGGGTCGGTTGGTCTTGCCGACTATAAAATCATGGAGATATTCCCGTCTGTCAAGACAGGGATTCATCGTTATCGTTGTAAAAATCATAACTTATACGTCAAGGTTGGTGACGTAGTTTGCGTTCTTTTCAATAAATTCGCGTCTGGGCTCTACCTTTTCACCCATCAGAATCGAGAAGGTCTCATCAGCACCCATGGCGTCTTCAATCGTCACGCGAAGTAAAGTTCTCGTTTGGGGGTCCATGGTGGTTTCCCAAAGCTGTTCGGGGTTCATTTCACCAAGACCTTTGTAGCGCGAAGCTTCCACATTCTTCACGCCAAGCTCGTTGATATAAAAATCTCTTTCTTCTTCCGAGAAAGCATATCTGACCTGCTTGCCCTTGAACACCTTGAAAAGCGGCGGCTGGGCAAGATACACGTGGCCGTCTTCGATCAATTTTTTCATGTGGCGGAAGAAGAAGGTTAAAAGCAAAATCTGAATGTGCGCGCCGTCAACGTCGGCATCCGCCATGATGACGATCTTGCCGTAACGGAGTTTTGAAGAGTCAAAATCCGAACCGATGCCGCAGCCAAGTGCCTGAATGATCGGAATCAGCTGGGAGTTGGAGTACACTTTGTCCGCGCGACTCTTTTCCACGTTCAAGACCTTACCGCGAAGCGGCAGGATTGCCTGAAATTTCGAGTTTCTGCCGTCTTTTGCCGAACCGCCTGCCGAATTACCCTCAACAAGGAAAAGCTCGGTCACATCGGGATTTTTTTCCTGGCAGTCCCACAGCTTACCGGGAAGCCCCGAGCCTTCAAGCGGACTCTTTCTTCTCGTGGCTTCTCTTGCCTTTCTTGCCGCTTCTCTGGCACGGAAGGCGGCAAGGGC
>JAFQNZ010000276.1 GCA_017395715.1 Clostridia bacterium
CTCCCTCTTTGATGTTCCAAAGGTCAACAAGCGGCGCCACCGTGATGTCATACGCGCCGTCTGTTGCCTCAGACATGGCAAGCGCTTTTTGTATCATATCCGCCATGTCCGGCGAAAAGGTGTAGGACTCTTCTGCGCGGTTAAAAGCAGAAACCTCGCTTGTTTCCAGCGTGCGCGAGGCTTTTTCTTCAAGTTCACGCGCAATTTGGTTTACATTTTGAAAAATCTCGGTATCATCGTCCCGCTCGTCATATAACGTAACGGTCAGAAAGGTGTCCATCACAAAAAAGGTTTGCGAGGCTTTTCCATCATTTTCCTTTTGGCAAGAAGGAAGTGAGAAGAACAGCAAAAAAACAAGCAAGAGCGAAAACAAACGTTTCACCAAACACCCTCCTTTATCCCTTTGCCGAGGCGGTCAAAGATCAAGTTGAGAAGTAGCCCCACCGCACCGCCAAAAACAGCAGATGCCACAAGAAGCAGCGGCAGATACGAAAAGACCGAAACGCTCGCATACAAAAGCGAGGCGGCAAGAATCTGTCCAAAATTGAAGGCGGCGGCGGAAAGCACCGAAACACCCACAAAAGAAAGCTGTTTCAAGAGGAGTGTTTTGGCAAACACAATCGCCAAGAAAGCAAAAATAGCGCCAAACAGCGAAAAGAGAAAGCCGGTGACGTTGCCAAATAAAAGTGCCGTAACAAGCACGCGGACAAGCGAAAGGATCGCCGCATCCCAAAGCGACAGACGGTAGGCACAAAACAGCACCACAACATTGCAAAGCCCAAGCTTAAAGCCGGGGAGCATCATCGGAAGCGGTACAAGGCTTTCAAGATACGAAAAGATCAGCGCGAGCGCCGTTAAGAGCGCAAGATGAGAAAGGCGCTTAACCCGCCACGATGTCGTTGTCATCCTCATGGCTACCCTCCCCCAAAATCCTCATAACCACACCCGACGGCACACAAATCACCGTTTCGCCTGCTGCGGAAATTTTTCCTTGATGCAGGCACACTTTGTCGGGGCAATCGGAGGATGCAACGTAAGCTGTTTGATTGTTAATCACGATACAAAGGGTATGTCCGCCCGAAGTTACCGTAATTTCGCGGTTTTCGGAAAGCAAGTAGCTCTCTTCCCCGGCATCACTCGTCACTGAAAGATACGCACCCGCTTCTTTGGGCAAAAAAGAAAAGGCAAACAGCACCCCTGCCGTGAGAAGAACAGCAAGGATCACAAAAAGATCTCCAAGGCGAATCTGACGCATAGGCACACAACCTCCATAGTATCATAGTATTGTATCATATTTTGCGCTTTTTTTCAAGAGCAGAGGGCGATATTTTTCCCTTGCATTTTTCCAAAAATTGATATACAATATATCCATCAAGCACCAAAAGGAGGCAGCTATGCAAAAGATACTCATTGTTGTGGATATGCAAAACGATTTCATCGATGGTTCTCTCGGCACACCGGAAGCCGTTGCCATTTTACCGAATGTCAAAAACAAGATCGAAAGTTTTAACGGCAAAGTCATCTTCACGCGCGACACACACACAGAAAACTATCTGAACACGTCCGAGGGAAAGAATCTCCCTGTGCCGCACTGCATCAAGGATACTCACGGCTGGCAGATCGCCGATGCGCTTTTGCCCTACACCCAAGATGCTGTTGTCATCGATAAACCCACCTTCGGCTCACTTGCCCTCGCCGAGTATCTGACCAAAGAAAACGAAGCCGAGCCGATCGGAGAAATCACTCTCATCGGGCTTTGCACCGACATTTGCGTGATCTCCAACGCCATGCTGACAAAAGCCGCCCTGCCCGAAGCAAGCGTTTTCGTGGATGCCGCCTGCTGTGCCGGCGTCACCCCCGAAAGCCATGACCGCGCCCTTGACGCCATGAAGGTCTGCCAGATTCAAATTTTATAAAAATACTTTTTCAAGGGAGGCTTTTCGCCTCCCGCTTTTTGCCGAAACTGCATTTGATATTGTAGGGCGGGGGCTTGCTCCCGCCGTTTTACAATCAAGTTTTGAAAAAGTGTATTTGTTTATTTGCGGCGGGAGCAAGTGTACAGCCCTACTTTCACGCGCCCAATACCACACAAAAAACCCGCTTTTTCCAAAGCGGGTTTCATTTTTATCCAATATAATCGGCAAGATATTCGTCAAGCGCATCAAGGGCAATCTCGGTCTGCGAGCTGTCAGCCATGTTCTTGATATTCGCCATGCCTCTTTCAATTTCGTTGTCACCAAGCATCAAAGTGAACTTCGCCGAAATCTTGTCGGCATACTTCATCTGCGCCTTCAGGCTTCTTTCCACAATGTCACACTCGGCGGCAATGCCTTTTTTACGAAGAGACGTCACAATTGAAAGCGCCTTCGCTCTTGCCGCATCGCCCAGCGGTGCAATGTAAAGAAGCGGTCCTTCGTTCTTGGGGATCACAACGCCCGATGCTTCCATCGCGAGGATCAAGCGGGTGATACCCATGGCAAAGCCGCAAGCGGGAAGCTTCGGCCCACCAAGTTCAGACACAAGACCGTCATAACGGCCACCGCCGCAGACTGTGGACTGTGCGCCAATGCCGTCGGCAATGAATTCAAACACGGTACGGGTATAATAGTCAAGACCGCGCACGATCGAGGGATTCACGGTGTACGGAATGCCTTCGGCGTCAAGATAACGCTTCAAAGCATCGAAATGATTCTGACAATCGGGGCAAAGATGCTCCACCGTCTTGGGCGCACCCTTAGCAATTCCCGAGCAGATCGGGCTCTTGCAGTCGAGAATACGCAGGGGGTTGGTGTCAAGACGCGACTTACAAGTTTCGCAAAGCTCGTCCTTACGGTCTGCAAAATAATGCTTCAAAGCATCGCGGTAAGCCGGACGGCAGGAAGGGCAACCGATGCTGTTGATGTGAAGCGAGGTATTCTTGATGCCAAGCTCCGAAAGCAAAGTATGACCGAGCGAAATGAGGGTGGCATCCGTGAGGGGAGATGCCGAGCCAAACACTTCGGTACCAAACTGGAAGAACTCGCGCGATCTGCCTGCCTGGGGCTTTTCGTAACGGAAACAGTTGATGAGATAGTAAAGCTTGATCGGCATGGTGTCCGAGCATTTGCCGTTTTCGATCAGGGATCTCACAACGCAAGCTGTGCCCTCGGGGCGGAGGGTGAAGGAGCGGTTTTCGCGGTCGGTGAAGGTGTACATTTCCTTCTGTACCACGTCAGTCGTGCCGCCCACACCGCGCTGAAACAGCTCGGTCGATTCAAAGGTGGGAAAACGAATTTCGTTAAAGCCGAAGGTCTTGGCGACTCTTCTTGCGGTATTTTCAATATAGTGCCATGTTGCCACATCCTCAGGGAGAATGTCCATGGTTCCTCTCGGTTTCTGTATCATAAAAACTACCTTTCTACTCTGAAAACGCTGAATATACCACAGTATAGCACAGTTTTCTCCCCTTTTCAAGTGGATTTTCGAATTTTGTTGCGCCAAAACCGCCTTGACAAAATTCCCGTTTTGTTCTATAATGAAATCAGACAAATTTTTTCGGAAAAGAGAGGATTTTACCATGGCAAACAATACGATTTTCTGTCACAACTGTGGAAAGCCAAACCCCGCCGAGGCGAAATTCTGCTACGATTGCGGTCAACAGTTAGTAAGACCCACCGCCGCAGAGCCATCGGTGCAAGCAACACCCGTGAATACACCCATGACTGCAGCGCAAAAGAAACAGATCAAATCCATCGTCATCAGCGCTACCCTTGTGCTTCTCAGTCTGATTCTGTTTATTTTCTCCTTCTGCCCGATTCTCACATCTACAGTCAAAATCGTTGATGATGCCGAAATTGAGGTCGGCTATTCGACAATTGACAATATCACTTTGATGTTCGATTCTTTTAAGGAACTGGATGACTACGATATCAGAGAATCTGATCTGCAGGAAGAATTATTAGATCTTCAGGAAGAACTTGAAGAACTGGAAAAATACTACGACAAAGACGACGGCGAAGTTGATACCGAAGATTTTCTTGACGAACATGGCGATCTTTTCGAGGAACTCCTTAAGATCAACAAGCGTATCGATTATCAGCGCAAAAGCTATTCCACCACGTTTTCGGATGTATTGGCAGGCATGATCGGTCTTTTGTACATCCTCTTAACACTTGCCCTGTTGGTCTTCTCTTCGCTTCATCTCATTTTCTTACTCACCAAAAAGAAGATCAGCTTTTTACGCCTTGCCATCATCTTGCTTTGCTGTATTCCCGCAACGATCTTCATACTCTACTATTTCACTTCTTTCCGCTTCCATGCCACAACACTCGATTACGGCATGTCGCCCATCGCCATTCTCGCACTTATCTTCTCGCTGCTCGCCATCGGCGGACTCATCACCCTGCGTGTGATGAAATCCTTTAACCTGAAAAACACCCTGTCCGCAGGCATCGGCGCGCTTTGTGCGCTTCTTGTGATCGCCATGCTGTTCGTTCCGGTCTTTTCGGCAACTGCCAAGGGTATTTTCGATGGCAGAACCACCAAGCGCGAAGCTTCGCTCTCGCTGGATGCCGCCCTTTACGAGCAAGCCATGCAAGATGACTTTATGGAAGTCATGGAAGAGTTTGACGATAGAGACAGATACGAGCGCTTTGACGATCTTAACGATGCCATCAACGAATTCTTCCGCTATTCCAAGCGCGACGTAGAAAACGGAAAGGCAAACCAAGAAAACTACTACATTGCCGCAATTCTCCTTTCGAGTGACGGCGAAACTTCCCTTTCCTTTACTATCCTTTTCTATCTTCTCCTCCTCTTGGCAGCAGGTGCTGTCTTAACGCTCAATCTTATCTGGTTCACCACAGGATTCTTTAACAAAAAACTTCTCTTCATCACAAGTATCGTGACCGCTTCTCTTGCCCTTCTCACGCTTATCATGGCAATTGTGGCAACGGTCATCATCAACGGCACCCTCGGCGATTACCACATCACAAGCTATGATTTCTCGATCGGTGCAGGTGCTATTCTCGCCCTCATCTTCTCGCTCGCTCCCGTCATTGTTCCCATTTTCCTTCGCGACAAACGCGAAACCTTTGCCGCCTCGGCAGAACACTATTATGACATTGCAGAAGAAACGCCCATCACCGAAGTTCCCGTCACCGAAGTCCCTGTCACCGAAATGCCTGTCACCGAAATGCCTGAACAGGAACCTGTAACAACCGAATAACCACTCCGTAAAAAAACAGCACCCGAGGGTGCTGTTTTTATTTACCGTTTCTTTCTGGAAAAGATCATAAACATCGCGCCGCCGCCAAGGGCAACAAGTGCCATCACGCCGATGCCGATGATAAAGCCAAGCGAAGAATTGCCGTCAACGTCACCGCCTGTGGTATCGGGTGCTTGCGGTGTTTCTGTTGTGTCGGTCGTTTCGGGGGTGATCGGTGTCTGCGTTTTGGAAGTGGATTCCGGTGTGGGTGTGGGTTTGCCGGGTGTGTTTGTTCCGTCATCAGCAGGGGTCTGCGGTTTTGCCGACAGTGCGCCGGCTTCCCCATCCTTCGGCAAGGTCAAAAATTCAACCTCCGCCACCTGCATGGTATCGTTACCCAAGAAAGTCAGGCGGTAGTGCTGATAATTTCCGAACTTGTCATCGGGAATTTCGAACGCATAGGTGTATTTCGTCCATTCGAACTTGAGATTTTCTCTTTCGTCAAGTGTCACCCAAGTCTTGCCATCAAGTGAAGCCTCAAGCTTCAAACCTTTTGGCGCCCTGTTTTTGTTGTTCGAAGTCACGGTGTACATCCAAAGACGCGACAAACTGCTCGAAGTCACCACAACGCTCGTGCCGTTTTTCACGGTGGTATAAGTATTGCTGTTGTTGTCAAACAGCTTTTTGCCATCCGCAATACCGTTAAGATATACCGTATTGGTCGTAAAGCCTTCGCCAAAGGCGTCTTCGCTCATTTTGTAGCGTGAAGTCACAATGTCCTCGGCAGGGTCAGCTTTTTTCCCACCGCTTGTCAGCGAGGTAGGAGATGTGCCCTTACCCCAATCGGAAGGAGCATCCCCCATTTCAAACACAAGCGTTGCACCGCTTGCGATCACATCGTGCGAGATAAACGCATCGTTATGCGGATTGCCGTTGACGAGGAGCGACTGCACGTACACGTTTTTGTTGGAATTGTTTTCGGCAATGATGACAAGGTCCTTGCCGCTGTCCATGTGGACCGTCATTTTGCTGAACAAAGGCGAGCCGATCACGTATTCGCCGCTTGCCATATTCTGCGGATAGAGACCCATGGCAGACAGCACGTACCATGCCGACATTTCGCCGTTGTCCTCATCCCCAAGGTAGCCCTGACCGATCTCCGAGCCAACGTACAGACGTTGCATCACCTCGCGCACGATCTCCTGCGTGCGGTAGGGTGCATTCGCATAAGGGAAGAGATACGGGATGGCATGAGCAGGCTGATTGGAGTGCGAATAAATACCCATGCGCACTTCCCTTGCCTCTGCCATTTCGTGAATCGTGCCGCCCTCGATCTTCACCGACGCCGCATAGCTGTCATCAAAATAAGAGTTGAGTCGCTGAAGCAGCATCGCTTTGCCGCCCAAGAGGTTGGCAAGTCCGTTGCCGTCATACACAGGCGCAAACAGCATCGTCCAGCCGTTGGTTTCGGTATAATCGCCCCACCAGCCGTAGGGGTTATAACCCGAGCCGGACGACCATCCGCCCGTGGAATTTTTACCCATAAAGAATTTCAGCGTGGGATTGTACAGATTCACATAGTACGCCGCGCGGTTGTAGAAATAGCTTGCCAGCTCGTCATAGCCGAGCTTTGCCGCCATTGCTGCAATGCAGTAGTCGGAAATATAATCCTCCATCGTCCAGGAGAAAGCGTACTGTACGTTTTTGTCATTCGGCACATAGCCTGTAAAAATAGCGGTGTGGTTCTCGGCCCTGCCGCCGTTTGTTACGTTGGGCGAAACAGTAGCCGCATTTTTGAGCATCGATTCAAAAGCAGTTTCATAGTCAAAGTCAATGCCCTTGATATACGCATCGGCAAAAATGATGTCCGAGCTTGTGCCAAGCATCGAATCGGTACCACCCGGCGCTACCCAACGCGGAATCCAGCTGTTGTCGCGGTAGTGTTGCAGAATGCCGTCAAGAAGCTCGCCGTCAAACTTCGGCGTCAAGAGTGCATACGCCGCCCATGCGGTGCGGTAGGTATCCCAAAAGCCGTTGTTCACGTACAGCTTGCCATCGGTCACTCTGCCCGATTTGTAGGGGCTTGCATATACCCATTCGGGGTTTTCATTCGTGCCCTTGTTTTCGCTGTACAGTGTGGGATAGGAATACATACGGTAAAGATTCGAATACAGCGTCACAAGCTGGGTATAGCTTGCGCCCTCCACTTCAACGATACCGCAAATATCGTCCCATGCCTTTTGCGCCTTTTGGAAAATCGAATCGAAGCTTTCGCCCGCGCCAAGTTCAAGCTCCATGTTGTGAGACGCTTGCTGCGGGCTGATAAAGGAGGTGGCGAATTTCATGGTTACTTCTTTTGTACCCTTGGGGAACACGGCAATGCCCTGCTTGCCGTTTGCTTTGTAAGCGCTCGGCAGAGTGCTGAACTCACCCGCAATATAAAGATTACCCGAGCCGCGCGCGGTGTGTTCACTTCGTGCACTAAAGCTGCCATCGGCAGAAAACGCAACCGAGCCGCCCGCACGCACGCAGTCAAAGATAATGTTCACGTTGTCAGAATCCTCGGGGAAGGTAAAGCGCACATACACGCCGTGCAACGTAGGCGTCATTTCCACCTTTACGCCGTCGGCACGGCTACCCTCGTCAAAGGTCACGCTGTAATAATGCGCCTTGGCAACTTCGTTGTCATGTGAGAAAGAAGCGCCCAAGTTTTCAGGCAGCAAGCTATTGCTGTTCACCTTGGAAAGATCAGAAGAGTCAAGCGAAGAATTTGCCATAAACTGCCACGTGCCGTAGTCGCCCGTCCAAGTGGATGCCACGTGCGTCACGCTGAAATGCACGATTTCCTTTTCAAAATAGCTATAATGCGTGTTCGAGCCGGAATTGGTCACAGGCGTCACCATGTTAAAGCCATTCGGCATATTGATAAACGGCGTTGTCAAGCCGCGCGAAAAGCTTGTGGTATTGTTCGTGCCGCGCAAGGTATTGATATAGTCGGACAGATGCTCATACACAGGATCCGCCTTGTTTTCAATCACAAGCGAGTCAAAAAAGGCGTGGAATTTTTTCGCGACCTCGTTTTTGTTCTTGTGGTAGTAAACATACACGCTGTCGATCGTCTTGCCTTTTGCCACATCGGCAAGCGCCGTTTCCACATAGTTCCATTGATCGGAATACAGGCTGTCAGCTTCTCCCTTGGCAATCGGGGTCATGCCAAAGCCGTTCTGATCGTAAGCACCGAGAGAGGAAAGATACGTGCCGTCGGTAAACTCAAGATCAATCATCATGTAAGCCGCATTGTATTCGTAATCATATCCCGCGTCGGTGGCAAGATAATGCACATAATGAAGCTTGGTGGTATCGGCAACCTTAATGTTAAGCCCCGAATAGAGAAGGTTTCTCGCGTAGCTCTCGCCCTTGTCGGTTTGCTTTGCAAACACAGAAAGCGCGCGTCTGCCCTCAAAAGCGCCGCTTGCCACCCAGGATGAAACAGGACCCTTGGCGCTAACTGTCTGCAAGGGAGAATCTCCGATTGACGCACTGTTTTCCTCTTCACCCGTACCAAGGTAGAGATCGGCAAACTGCGTCATGTTGGAGGAGCCGTTGTTTTCGGTGATCTCGATCTTATAATAGCGGTAAGCCTCTGCGCCCGTCACCTCGTAGGTTCTGGTCACACCGCGCGGCGTGCCAAAAATTTCCCCTGTGCGGGTGTCAAGAAGCGTATAGCTCACGCCGTCAGCCGAGCCGTACAGCTTCCAAGATTTGGGATCACGCCCCGGCTCATCGTTGCCTGTGGTGATGGCGTAAACACCAACCACTTGTGCTTCAACAAGCGCAAAGCTCACCCATACAGGAGAGGATGCCGAAGGCTTGGTTTCGGTCAAGAATTTGGTGGCTTTTGAAGAGTCAAACAGCTTGACCTTGCTTTCTTCGCTCTTAAAATCATTCGAGCCACGCACCGAAGAAAGATCCACAAGCTCGGTAAAATCACCTGGGATCATCGATACAGTCTCGTAGCGTTCAAGCCCTTTATAATAGCCGTTATCCGATTGCGACTCAAAGATCGCAGGATCGGTATTTTCAAACGAAGATGAAAATAAAACCTCGTCTTTTGCCGCCTCTGCCGCCTCGGGTACAAACGAGAGCGGCATGATCGGCATCACGCCCAAGAGCATGATAACAGCCAAAAAGAATGCTGTAACCTTGCATAACTGTTTCATAGTAAAACCTCCCAAAAATCCTTGCTCTATTGCAAAAGTTTTTGTTATATTTGTATTGTAGCATAGATTTCAAAATAATTCAACAAAGAAAATCATTTTCCCAAAAAAGTGAAAGAATAGCCATACGTAATCTGTTTGCGATGTTTTGTATATAACTCTATCGCCAAACGTCATTCAAAAAGGCGCTCCCCTTGGGAGAGCTCCCGCGATAGCGGGTGAGAGGGGTAATTCCGGGCCAAACCCTCTCCGGCTGCCTGCGGCAGCCACCTCTCCCGCAAGGAGAGGCTTTTATCTCTCATATTCAACCTCATAAAAAAACGGTGTCCCGATCGGAACACCGTTTTGCGTGTTAAGTTAGCCTTCCTGGTAGAAGAGAAGCTCGGAAGCCTGCCACATTTCACCGTTTTCAGCAACGAACTTGAAGTACTGATAGGAAGCTACACCACTAAGAGCATAGTATCTTTCCAGATAGTTGGTGCTGATGGTGGCTTTGTCGATGGCATTGCCTGCGCCGTCGGTGCCGTCAGCAGCATAGATTTCGGTCCATGTGCCTTCTTCGCCGGTTTCAGAGCCGTAAAGCTTAAAGGAAACAATGGTTCTGCCGTTGGAGTTTGCGTTATCGTTCGCGTTAACGATCGAGAAGCCAACCACGTTCAAAGTTTCTGCATACTTAACGGTAACAGCCTTGTCTTCGCCGTTGTCGCCGGTGCAGATCTTGGTTTGAACCTTGCCGTCAAAGAACTGCTTGTAGCCTTCGGAAATACCCGAGTCGGGGCCGGAAAGAGGAGTTGCCAGCGCCTGGTCTACCGCAACGAGTCCTGCAGGACGGTTGGCATCGGGAACCATAATGGTTTCAGCGGGCTTGGTGTGGAGATAAGCGCCCCAAAGCTCATCGTCCGTGAGGTCAGCAAAGTAAGCCACATTCTTTTCGGAATCGTAAATGTCGATTCTCACCTGTTCGAAGGTGTACTGGTTGTTTTCGTCGTAGTCAAAGAGACTCCACTTGAAGTTAGGGCCAAGGTCGATACGAACCCAGCCGGAGGTGGTGTTGTTGAAGAGCGAGAATCTGGAGATTTCCCATTTTACGCCTTCAATGGTAACAACCCAAGTGTAGTCCATGTTAGGTTCCCAGTTGGTGTTGGTATCGGGATTTTCGGTGTCGATGATGAAGAGGTCGTTGTAAACGCCGCCTTGATCGTTCATCGAGATAACGAGAGCTACGTTGTTATCAAGAGAAGCATGGAAATCTTCAAAAGCGAAGAACGCAGAATCCATATTGCCGATTGCCATGTAGCCTTCTTCCCACAGAAGGTTGATGCCTTCTTCTTCGGGAGGTGTTACAGGAGGCGTGTCGGGCGTGGTGGTTTCAGTGCCGGGAACCTTAGGCGTGGTGGCATCCGGTGCCTTGGGTGTGGTGGTAACATCCTTGGGAGTGGTTACATCGGGAGCCTTAGGAGTGGTCTCGGCACCCTTGGTGGTAGTGGTGGCAGTTTCGCCGCCGCAAGCAACAAGTGCAATTGCGAGAAGAGCAACAACTGCAACAACAAGAAGCTTTTTCATAAGTCATTCCTTCCTTTCCATTTTGCAAAATGGGATATGGTTGATGCGGCAAGAAAATCCTTACCGTATTGTTATTATAGCACAAAAAACAACCGATTGCAACTCGATTTTTTGAAAAAATCTTGAATA
>JAFQNZ010000037.1 GCA_017395715.1 Clostridia bacterium
GCCAATCGAGGTAGCTTTCCCACTCAGCTTTATCAAGCTTTGTGGTTTGATGCACCGCGTTTGCCGTGGTGTAACGGTCGGCAAGGAGATAGGTGTTGGGATCGAGATAATCCTTTTTCCAATCGGTCGCATAGGAATAAAAGCGGTCCATGGCGTAAAAGAGAGAGGCGGCATAGGCGCCGGTATCTTCGGGCTTGTCTCCGAACTTACCGTTTAAGTATTCTTCCACCAAGACACAGCCGGGGGTGTTGTAGTGAGGGAAATCGATCGTTCTCACCTGTTTGCCCAAAGCGCGAAGATAGTCGGCAAGGCGGGTGAGCTGTGTGTGTTTACCCGAGCCGTCAAGCCCATCTATGACAATGAATCTGCCCATGTTAGACCTCTTTCGTTTGTTGTTTAGCTATCACTGCGCCCCATGATCATTTCCTGATATTCCTGACGGGAGATCAGGATGTTGCGCGGCTTTTGTCCTTCCTGCGGACCGACAACGCCCATCTGTTCCATCTTATCGATGATTTTGGCGGCGCGTCCGTAACCTAAGGAAAGACGTCTTTGGAGAAGCGACGTGGAGATCTTACCCATATCAATGGCAATTTCCACCGCTTCGTAGAATTTCGGGTCAAGGTCTTCGTCGGCGTCAATTTCGTCGCTCGAGACCTTCTTCTTTTGCTGTCCGCAACGCTCGGCTTCCACTTCCACCATGTTGAGGAAGGAGTCGTCGTAGTGAACATCGCTCGATTGGTTCTTGATAAAGTCGGTAACTGCTTCTACTTCCTTATCGCTGACAAATGCACCCTGTACACGCATCGGTTTCATCGCGCCGACGGGGGCAAACAGCATATCGCCGCGGCCGATCAGCTTTTCGGCACCGGCAATATCGATGATGGTGCGCGAGTCGATGTTGGATGCCACGGTAAAGGCAATACGCGAGGGGACGTTTGCCTTGATCAGACCGGTGATAACGTCAACAGACGGACGCTGTGTACAAATGATCAAGTGGATGCCTGCGGCACGCGCTTTCTGCGCGATACGGCAGATCGAATCTTCCACGTCGTCCTTGGCAGTCATCATGAGGTCGGCAAGCTCGTCGATGATGATGACGATCTGCGGCAGTTTTTCCTTGGTGGGGTCGGTTTCGGCAAGCGCGTTGTAGCTCTTTAAGTCTCTGACGCCCACCGATTCGATCAGCTCAAAACGGCGTTCCATTTCGTTGACGGCGGTGGCAAGCGCGCCTGCTGCCTTTTTCGGGTTGTTCACCACGGGAATGAGAAGGTGCGGCAGCTTGTTGTACATATTCAGTTCGACCTTTTTGGGGTCAACGAGAATGAGCTTGAGTTCGTCCGGCGAGGCTTTGTAAAGGAGCGACATGATGATGCTGTTGACACCGACCGACTTACCCATACCGGTGGCACCGGCAATGAGAAGGTGAGGCATCTTGGCAATGTCCATGAGAACAGGGGCGCCCGAAACGTCCATACCCACGCAGGCGGTCAGCTTGCTCTTGGCGTTCTTGAAGGCCTCGCTTTCAATGAGGTCACGAAGATAAACGGTGGCTTGGCTGCGGTTCGGCACTTCCACGCCGACGGCGGCTTTGCCGGGGATGGGTGCTTCGATACGCACGCCGGAGGTTTCCAGATTCAGGGCAATATCGTCCACAAGGTTGGCAATGGCGCGCACACGCACACCCACCTTGGGAGCGAGTTCGTAACGTGTGATGGTAGGACCGCGCGAGATGTTAACGATCTCGGTATCCACACGGAAGCTCTTGAGCACTTCCACGAGCTTTCTCGCGTTGCGCATGAGTTCTTCGCGGTCGTCTTCGGTCTTGGGGTTTTCATTGGGAGAAAGCAGCGTGATGGGCGGGAAGACGTAAGGCTTCTTTTCGGGAACAACAGGCGTGTCGGTCGTGCCGGGGATCAAGATATCGCCTTCTTCTTCGGTGAGATCGGCTTCTTCTTCATCGGGGCGGACGGCACTCATATCTTCTTGGGCTTGCTGTTTGCCGGCTTCGAGCAGGGCGTTAAGATCAATATCGTCCTCTTCGTTGCCAAAACCGAAGTCAACATTGTCAGCGCCCGAAAGCGAATCTTCCACTTCGGGAATGTCGCTGAAATCGTAGATGGGAAATTCCTCTTCTTTGGCAGGCGCCGCTTCGGGTTCTGCATCCGAAAAGATCTGAATCGGAATCACCGGTGCTTCTTCGGGCTCATTGACGGGCTCGTCTGCGGGTTCTTGGTCTTTATCAAAATCAAAATCAATACCGCTGGCAAAAATACGGCTTTCGAGGTCGTCGTCTTCCTCATCCTCTTCGTCTTCCTCGTCCTCTTCTTCCTCTTCTTCGGCGGCAAGACGCGCGGCTTCTTCAGCCGCTTTCTTTTCGGCAAGCTTTCTCTCTGCTTCGCGTTTCATAAATTCACGTTCTGCCGCTTCTTCGCGCTTGGCACGGAGTGCTTTTCTCTTTTTGTTCCACTTGATGATGGCGCGTGCGATGGTGACGGGAGTCTGACGGAAATACAGCATGATGGCGGTGGAGAATACGATCAGACAGAAGATCAAAGACACCCATCCGTGCATCAAAACATGGAGGAAACCGGCGATCAGGCCGCCAATCACGCCGCCGCCTACAGGTCCGTTATCGTACCAAAAGGCGCCGACCTTGAAAAAGTTTGAAAAAGCAGGTTCAGCAAGACCGCCTGTCATGATCATCAGCAGATGGAAAATGACCGAGACCGAAAGCATGGCGACCGAGGTAAAGACCACCTTGTGAAGAGTGGTATTTTCGGAGGCATAGTTTTTCCATTCCACGGCAAACAGAATGAAGATAGGTACGATCAAAAGACCGCCGTAGCCGAACAGACCGTAGAAGAAGCCGCAGAAGCCGCGGATCAGGGGACCTGCACCGTCAAAGAGATTGGCAATGAAGAAAATGGTGGAGAGCAGCGCCAAGATCCAAAAGACTGCAATGGCAATCATGGTTTTCATGGGGGTGGTCTCTTTTTCTTTGCCCTTTTTCTTTTTATCGGGCAGTTTCGATCCCGATTTTACATTCTTTTTGGGGGTATCGTTTTGAGCGATTGGTTTTTTCTGGTTCGGCATGATGATGAGTCCTTTCTTTTATTCACGAAACAGTCAGGCGATGATATCCCACACAATGGCAAGAACGCCGACGGCAAAACAGTAATAGGAGAAAATGCGGAAGGTGGAATGCTCGGAGATCCACGTGATCAGTTTGATGGCGGCAATGCCCACAAGCATGGCGGCAAGAGCGCCCGCAAGGTGGCAAAGCATGGTTTCGGGATTGGGCATGGAGGCAAAGAAGCCGGGCATTTCGAAGACAGCCGCGCCGAGAATGGCGGGGATTGAAAGAATGAAAGAAAATTTCACGGCAAGTGCGCGGTCAAAGCCTTGCATCAAGCCACCTGTGATGGTTGAACCCGAGCGCGAAAGACCGGGCAGAATGGCAACCACTTGGAAAAGACCCACGACGAGGGCGTTTGTGGGCTTGACGTCCTCAAGGTTTTTGTTTCCTTTGCCGATCTTTTCGGAAAAATACAGCATGGCGGCATTGATAATCAAGATGATGCCGATGATGAAGGGATAGCCCATCAAAACTTCAATACTGCCCGAAAGGAAAGCGGCGGGGATCAGCGGCAGTACGGCAATGAAAAGGAGTATGATAAAGCGCTCGCCAAGCGTGCAGTTGGCAAGGCGGAATTTGCCGCTGAAAAGTTTTTTCA
>JAFQNZ010000038.1 GCA_017395715.1 Clostridia bacterium
GTTTGTTGGAAAAAGCGACAGTGCATATCCGTTCAATCGCTTTTGTTCAAGACATATCCCGCTGTTTGGTGTGTAGGGGAGTCATAGTGTTTTATCACCTCACATAGGTATTATGTGAGGTGATTTATTTGAAATGGGTAAAATACTGGAAAAGGGAATTGTATTGCGCGGATTATAAAACGATTCTTCTTGCCGTGCTGATTCACTTTGTGTGCGGCGTATTTTCAACACTTGTGGGAGGAAGTGCATCAATTTATCGATATCTTCTGTTGCCGCATTTTGCACCTCCTCCCTTTGTTTTTGTTTTGATGTGGTCTTTTTTGTATGTAATACTTGGTGTAGCGCTTGGAATATATCTGTCTTCATATGAATGTGGTAAAAGCAGATGGAGACTCAACACGTGTCTTCTGTACGGTCTTTTTCTCTTAACCTTATTTTTGTGGTACCCGATTTTTTTTGGTGCAAGACTATTCTCGTTTGCACTTGTTGTGATAGCCTGCATTCTTTCGATTTCTCTCTTTGTTTTTCGTCATTTTATGAGACGGAGTCGTTTGGCAGCATTTTTATTGATTCCATGCATGATCTGGTTTGTTTTCTCTTTTTTTCTGAATTTTTGTATTCTGCTCTTGAACTGAAAGAAACTTAAAAAATCTATTGAAAAAACAGAATAAATGTTGTATAATGAGTCATATAAGAGAGGGATGTTCATGATACGAATTGGTTTGACAGGTGTTTCCGGAAGTGGAAAAAGCTTTGTTACAAAAATTTTTGAAAAATATGGAGTTATATCTATCAATTCCGATGCCATTGTGCATGAACTGTATCGTTCAAAGAATCCGTGTACAGAAGCTATAGCACGTCTGTTTGGTGAGAGTGTTTTAACGTCGGACCATTCAGTGAATCGCAAAGAACTTGCATCTATCGTATTTGCTTCGCGCGAGAAGCTTCTTCTTTTGAATCAAACTGTACATCCGTTTGTGATTGATAAGATAAAAAAAGTTGTCCAAGAAAAAGAGGAGCAAGGAGCACAGGCATTTTTGATCGAAGCGCCACAGCTGTTTGAATCTGGGCTTGAAGCGTTTTGTGACTATGTTGTGTCGGTAATGGCTGATCATCAAATACGTGTTGAAAGACTGATTATGCGTGATGGTATTACCAAGGAATTGGCTGAAAAACGCATTTCGAACCAATATGAAGATTCTTTTTTTCGGGAGCGCTCCGATTTTTGCATTGAAAATAACGGCGGCGACGATCTTGAAAAACAGGTATGTGTTATTTTGACCAAAATGGGTCTTTCGATATGAAAAAAAGCAAGTTTTTGTCTTCATTGTTTGAAAAGATGCCTTCAAAGCAAGTGCTTACATTTTTTTTGGTTCTTCTTGTCATATTCAATCTGGTTTTGCTTGGGGTGATTGCTCAAGACAGAGAGGAAAAGCGTTTTCTCAAGGAAATTGAGCGGTATGTGGATTCCTCCTGCGAGGAATTCGGAATTCCGAAAGCAATGGTGTTTGCTATCATTAAGACAGAAAGTAATTTTGATCAGCATGCAAGATCTTCTGCTGATGCCAGAGGTTTGATGCAGATTACATCGGTAGCGCTAAAAGATATTAACCGTATCCTTTCGGAGGATTATACATTTACACAAATGTATGATCCAGAAATCAATATTCGGTGCGGCGTTGCATATCTTTCTGTTTTGTATCGAAAATACGAGATTTTTGATACTGCATTTGCTGCGTATAATGCAGGTCAAGGAAATGTTGATAATTGGCTATCAGACAGTCGATATTCGTATGATCGAAAGCAGCTCTATCATATCCCGTTCAAAGAAACAAAAAATTATGTAAAAAAAGTGAATCATTATTATCAAGAATATCAAAAACAATACGGTGAAAACTAGTATACGATTTTGGAGGATGTTATGGAATATACCAAAGAACAAATCACTGAACTGAAGGATTCAATTCTCTTCAAAAAAAGAAATGTCTATGAAGTATTGGACGAAGCTGAAATCGAGAAAATGGAAGCTTTTTGCAAAGGGTATGTAAAGTATCTTGACGCTTCGAAAACAGAAAGAGAAGCTGTCAATGAAGGAATTGCGCTTGCTATTGCTAAAGGTTTCCGCGAATATCATTTCGGCGATGCCGTAAAAGCGGGTGACAAACTGTATTTTAACAATCGCGGTAAAGAACTGCTTCTTTTCATTATCGGTAGCGAGAATCTCGAAAATGGTATTCGTATTTCTGCTGCTCATATCGACTCCCCTCGTATTGACTTGAAACAGCATCCCTTGTATGAAGATGCCGGTATGGCATTCTTTAAAACACATTATTATGGCGGTATCAAGAAGTATCAGTGGACCGCAACACCGCTTGCCATTCACGGTACGGTTATGAAATCTGACGGTACCGTGGTTGATATCGTGGTAGGCGAAGATGACAGCGATCCTGTTTTCTACATTGATGATCTTCTTCCTCACCTTGGTAGAGGTCAATCTTCGAGACCTCTCGGCGAAGCCATTCAGGGAGAACAGCTGAATATTCTCATCGGTTCTCGTCCTTTGAATACCGATGGCGAGATCAAGCTTGCTATTATGAAGCTTCTCAACGAAAAGTACGGTATTGTGGAAGGCGACTTTATGAGTGCTGAGCTTTCGGTCGTTCCTGCTTTTAAGGCGAGAGATATTGGTTTTGACCGTTCTTTGATTGGCGGTTACGGACATGATGACAGAGTTTGTGCGTATCCCGCGCTCGCGGCAATTCTTGAAAAAGAAGCTCCCGTACATACATTGATGGCAATTCTTGCCGACAAAGAAGAAGTTGGTAGCGGCGGTAACACCGGAATGAAGTGCAGCGTGTTTATTGATCTGATTGCGTCGCTTTCTAAGACGCTTGGTGCGAATGAATATCTTGTTCGCTTCAATTCTAAATGTCTTTCTGCTGATGTTAATGCAGCGTATGATCCCAATTTCGGCGATGTATATGAAGCAAGAAACAGTTCCTTTATCAACAAGGGTGTTGTTATGACCAAATATACAGGATCCGGCGGTAAGAGCGGTACATCGGACGCCTCTGCCGAATTTGTTGGCTATGTTCGCAATATGTTTGATAAAGCCGGTATTGTATGGCAGACAGGCGAACTCGGCAAGGTTGATGCAGGTGGCGGCGGAACGGTTGCTGTTTATATTGCAGAAAAAAACATCGATGTTGTTGACCTTGGTGTTCCGGTTCTTTCGATGCATGCACCGTATGAAGTGATCGCGAAAGCGGACATTTATATGGCCTATAAGGCATTTAGCGTTTTCTGCGACTAATTGATTTGATCGTAAGCGTTTATCATATGCGACCGATTCGTATATGATAAACGCTTTTTGCATAGTTTGCCTTGGAATGCTCCATACTAACCATATACAGAAAAGGAGGAACTTGTGTTGGGACGCTGCTTTGAACCTGAAACAAATAACAGAAAATGGATTTGGATTATATTGATTATCACCTTAGTGGCTGTGATGGTCTTTTTCTTGTGTAAAAAAAAGAGGAAAAAGAAAAACAAATTCGATACAGATTCGTATGATTACCTTACAACAGGTGACGAGTGTATTGCGTGCTGCCAAAATGAAAATCATGACATTGGTATATGTACGAAAGGTGCATAAAATATTTTGAAAAACTGCAACGAAAAAATCGTTGCAGTTTAATTTTTCAAAATGAAAAAAGAATTGACGATAATGGATTTTTGTGATATAATATTAAAAATAAGATTTGATCTCTATTTTGCGTGGCAATGTAGTCGATAGAAAGGAATATCAAGATGGCTCTCCAGTTGTTATATTCATTCTGGCCAGAAGACGGTATCGAAAGATCGTTTCGTGCAGTATCCAAAGACTTGTCAGAAGAGGATGCTACATATCTTTTGCGTCACACTGTAAAACATATCGACTTTCATGATTTACCTGAAGATGATGAAAATGAAGACCGTGCATGTACAACATATCTTCATCTTCCGTCGGGTACTGTGGCAATTGCACGAACAGGCTATTATCATTCTTCCGACACATCGCGAAAAGACGGTTTTATCTTGCACGCATACATTGCCGAAAAAGGAGAGAAGATTTCACCGTTTTTATACGCGTTGAATACTTGTTTTAAGCAAACTCTTACTCATGACGAAAGGATGAGTTATTCTTCGTACAGTCTTCTTCCTGCCGTTCCTTTTCCGCGACCGCAATTTGTTTTGAACCAAAGAGAGATTCAAAAGTTCTTTTCAAAAGGAAGACAGAAGATTCTTTCTCAAATGTTGCAGGCTCTGATTGACGGTCATCGCAGTAAGAGAATCACGATTTTGAATGAAAAGTATTCTTTTTTGAAATATTGGTTTTATGCGATTCACTGTTGTTTGCCCGAGCATATCAAAAAAGATATTACGTTTTCAACTTCAGCACATGATAAGCCGGAAGATTGTGCGTTGATTTGCGGATCCGCACACAACAGCCTTTCTACCATAAATGAAATGGTCAATGGCAACTTTGTATTCGACCACGTTGGAGGACCAACAACGGAGAATATTGAAGCTGTCAAATATCCTGTTTTTATCGCGAAATTATTTGCTGAAAATGCAGAGGCAGCATTTGAAGTTTCTAACACAATTCATGGCTATATGAGCCTTTATCAGCTTTCGTTGTCTGCTTCCGCAGGAATTATGAAGCTTCTTAATTGTGAATTTGATTGGTTTGATTCGGCGTATGATATTCAATTTTTTCTTGGTAAAATTTCTTTTGCTGATAAAGAACAAATTGAAAATGTGGTTTTCAATCTTTGGAGCTGTTTTAAGGAAAATGCATTTCGGTTTACAATCAACGAACAAACGCTTCCGCTTCTTTCGTTTGTGTTTAAGAATTCGGATTCTTGCATAAAGCGCGAGATCATTGAATATACTGATCGCCATCATGAGCAATTTGGCATCTATGAAACGATGTCAATGAAAGATTATTATGCAGACGTTATTGATAAACTTGGGTTTATATACGAATTTCTGCCGGATGCCTTGCTTAGAAACGATCAAATTGATGATTATTGTGTCTATTTGAATCGGGATTTCAGCGAACTGTGTGTCTTACTGTATGCAATCGTTGATCGCTATTTTGATTTGATCAAGGAACATGGGGATGAATCGGTGTATGATATGTGCCGAAAGATCTTCTTGATGTTGATTGAAGAAGGTGAAAGTCATTATGCGATTGATTTTTGCCGCCAAGTAGAACCATTACCTGATGTATTTGTAGAACAAGTTGTTGTCAGAGGCATTTGGATGTA
>JAFQNZ010000277.1 GCA_017395715.1 Clostridia bacterium
GTATCGCCCACAAACTGATGGCAGGGGTAAAGCTCGCCCCACGGGGTAACTGCCATATATTCGGTGCCCGAGCCGCAGCCTGTGATGCGCTTGTAGATGCAAGGTCCGTTTTTGAGATCCAGCATGTAGTGATAGAAGGTAAAGGGTCTGCCTTCCTTTTTTCTCTTGATCATTTCCTTGGCAAGGATCTCGTACTGCTCAAAGAGAATGGGGAGATCTTCCTCGGTCAAAGCGTAAGGGTCGCCGGGCGGACAAACCACAGGCTCCATCGAAAGCTCGGTAAAGCCAAGATCGGTCATGTGGAAGAGGTCGTTTGTGAAGTCGGTATTGTTATGGGTAAACGTACCGCGCACGTAGTAGCCCTTGCCGCCGCGCGCTTTCACAAGCTTTTGGAAGTTGGGCACGATGGTATCGTAGCTGCCTTTGCCTGCATAGTCGCGGCGGAAGTGGTCGTTCACCTCGCGTCTGCCGTCGAGCGAGAGCACCACGTTGTGCATTTCTTTGTTGAGAAAGTCGATGACGTCGTCATTCATTACCATGCCGTTGGTGGTAAAGGTGAAGCGGAAGTTTTTGCCCTTTTCCTTTTCAATGCTTCTGGCGTAGGCCACAAGCTGTTTGACCACGTCAAAATTCATCATCGGCTCGCCGCCAAAGAAGTCCACCTCAAGGTTGCGGCGGCTGCCCGAGTTGGCAATCAGAAAATCAAACGCCTGCTTGCCCACTTCAAAGGACATGAGGGCGCGTTCGCCGTGATACTTGCCTTGGCTGGCAAAGCAGTAAGAGCAGTTCAAGTTGCAGGTGTGTGCCACGTGCAGGCAAAGCGCCTTGATGACTTTGGAATTGTTTTTATAATCTGTGGCGAGGTTTTCGTATGGGTCATCGCTGAAAAGCTTGCCCGCTTCTTCCAAAGCGCGGATATCGTCAAGGCAAAGGCGGATTTCTTCTTCGTTCACATCGGGAAGGTTTCCGTATTTTGCCATAATTTCGGCAACGATCTCGTCTTCGCTTTTGCTCTTGTAAAGGGAAATGATGTCATACGCTACCTCGTCAACCGTGTGGACAGAGCCGGAGGCTGTATCCATGACGATGTTGTAGCCGTTGAGTTTGTATTGGTGTACCATGTTTACCGTCCTTATATAATGCAAAACGCTGTCTTAACAAGACAGCGTCTCACCGAATTTTGAACATTACTTCTTTTCGTTTTCGCACTGCTGGTTCGCAACGCCGCAAGAGGTCTTGCAAGCGGACTGGCAGGAAGTCTGGCATTCGCCGCAACCGCCGTTTTCAACAGTCTTCTTGATATCTTTGGTTTCAACAGTTTTGATTCTCTGCATTTGTGTAATCCTCCCTATCGAAAATAATGTTTTTACACTTTATACTCTAACACAGATTTTGAATATTGTCAAGAGAAAATCAAAAGAATAGCGCTTTTTTCGCGTGATTGTCGGATTTTTTCCACACGGTGTCCGGAAAGTCCCTACTATATTGTCTCATCTAAAACTTTACATTTGGCAATACCGCGAGATCCGACCCGTCCTGTTTGCAGGCCGAGTCGCCCTGCGCTGCGCTTGGGTTTCGACTGCACACCGCCCCGTGTCATCCTGAGCGACGCGAAGCAAAGTCGAACTTTTGGGGCAAGCCCCAAAAGCACGAGGCACAGCCGAAGTGGGATCTCGGGCGGTGTTCCGCTCAAGATGACACGCGGAGTGAAGTGCATGTAATGTTTTAGTTGAAACAAGGTACTACAAGCTCAATGCAACTGTTCAAACACAAATTCGGCGTTTTTTGCGATTCTGCCGCCCTCAAGATAGCTTTCTTCCAAGGGAATCCATTTGGTGAAAAAATCGTTTGCGTTTTGGGGGTTTCGCACAAGGATTCTCTTTTTTTGTTCTTCTTTGGGAATCGTCAAGAAAATATGGAAATCGTAGCAGCCCCACAGATCCGGATGGCAAGCATACGCACCTTCCACAATCAAAACCTTACTCTTGGGCAGAGAAATGGCATCACCGTAAGATGCGTTTTGGCAAAGAAAGGGGCGGTAGCTTACCGTCTCTCCTTTGAGAAAAGGGGAGAGTACCTCGCAAAACAATCGTTCGCGATCCATGTTGCCGCCAATTTCCGAAAGGCGCTCTTTCGTTCGCTTTTCGGGCGGCAAAAAGAAATCGTCACACGAAACAAAGGGGCAGGCAAGTTCTTCGGAAAGCATTTTGGCAAGGGTGGTCTTGCCGGACGCGCATCTGCCGTCAATGGCAATCATAATGCGTTCTTTTTGGGTGAGGAGAGCGGCTGTTTTTTCTTGGATGAGCGCAAGCTCTTGTTGAAAATACGGCATGACGTCTCCTTTACTGTCTTGTTTCAAACAGCGCCGCAAAGGGCGCGGGGCGCAGTTTTTGCAAGGTGAGCATCACGGAGGGAATCAGCACAAGCTGCAAAATGATGCCGGGAATCGCACTTCCAAACGCGCCTGCCAGAAAGGCGGAAAGCGGAAAGACTTTTCCCGAAAGACCGAGCAGAATGATCTCGGCAATCCCCCACACGGCTCTGCCGATGAGGAGAGATGCGATGAGCGAAACAAAAAGTGCTATGATGTTTTTCTTCTTGAACAGGCGGTAAAAAAGCCCGATCGTAACCGCATACGCACAGAGCTCAAACGCCATGGCAAGAGCATTTGGGTAAAGGATCGGCATACCAAAGAGAAGTGAGCGAAGAAGCGGCAGAACAAAGCCGACTGCCCCACCGTAAGTAGCGCCGCACAAGAGTCCGCAGAAAAGAACGGGTAGGTGCATGGGTAAGAGCATATTGCCAAATTGTTCGATCTGCCCGGTCAAGAAAGGCAAAACAAGCCCTATACCGAGAAAAACCGCAGACAGGGTGAGTTTGAAGAGATGTTTGTTGTGCATGGGTTTTCTCCTTTATTGGATTCAGAACAAAAAATAATAGATCACAGCGGCGCACTCGCGCAGGGTACAGGGGATAAAGATCGAAAGGGGCGTTCTGCCCGATGTGTGCGAAATTTGCGAAAAGCCTGCCTTTTTCGCAAGGCTTTCGGCGCGCAGGATGTGATAGTCGTTTGTGATGATGACGGTGCGGTAATCGTTGCCGAGTGTTTCATCAAGGATCGCTTTGGAAAAAGCCAAGTTTTCTTTGGTGCTTGTGGATTTGTTTTCTTCAATGATTCTCTCTTCAGCAATGCCTTTTTTCAAAAGATAGCGTTTCATGGCAAGGCTTTCGGGGATGACTTCGTTTTTGCCTTGCCCGCCGCTGACCACGATGATGGCGCTTGGATTCTTCATCGCGTAGTCATACGCCGCGTCAAGACGAAAAGCAAGTGCTTTTGAGGGCTCTTCGCCGTTCAGCCCCGCGCCGAGAACGATCACGGCATCTTCTTGATGATCGACTGTGTCGATACTGCCGTAGATCGGCAGAAAAGCGGCAAAAAGTATGCCGAGGGTGAGAAGCGAGAGAATGCCGATGCGAAGGGCAAGCTGCAGTTTTTCATAAAAGAAAGCGAAGAGAAGCAGAATGGCGGAAACGAAAAAAGTAAATGCCGTGCCTGCGTTAATGCCGGTTGCGATCATGCCCACCAAAGCGGCAAGCAAGAAAACTGCGCCGAGAGCGTACAGCGTGTAGATGAGAATGGTTTTTGGGGTATTGCGATTCATAAAAACTCCTTGGGAATGCGTGTGGTTTCATTATACCATACACCAAACGCTTTTGCAAGATTGACAGAAGATGAAATTTTGGTGGACGATTTGTGAATCGACCTTAAATGATACGCAAACAAAAAAGGAGCTTCGTGTGAAGCTCCTTTTGGCTTATTTAATTGGGTTTTGTGTGGGTGTAGCCGCCGTAAAGGGCATCGTCTGTCAGGTTGGCAAAGTAAAGCAATGTGGACTCAAAACGAGAAATAGGACGATAAATGTCAAGTCTGACTTCTTTAAAGGTGTATTTGCCGTTTTCGTCATAGTCGAAGAGTTCCCATGAAAAATCAGGACCGAGGTCGAGATAAACAAGTTTGGATTTGGTCTCAACTTCCGCAAGAATCGTCTTGATTTCGTACTGTTTGCCTTCAATGGTAACAAACCAAGGATAGTCGGGAACGGCTTCGCGGGTGATTTTTCCGGTAGTTGGATTGAGACTTGTGGCGAAAAGGTAATCAAAGATGTTGTTACTGTTGGTCATGCTGAGGACAAGTGCGGGACGGTTGTCAAATGCGGCGTATGCGTTTTCAAAAGTGAAGTAAGAACCGCCCATATCGAGAATTCCTTCATAGCCTTCATCGTTTATGATGTCAATATGGTCGTATTTTTCGTTGGCGGGCGGGTCCTGATCGGGCGTTGAGACTTCGGGCAGGAAACTTTCCTTACCGAACACGTCTTCGATGATATACCGATTGAGAGTGCCATACCATCCCCAAAGCCCGCGGAATCCGATTATTCCTAAACGATCCATCATACCGGCGGCATCTAAAAGGTAATCGGCATAATCGGACAGCCGGTAGGTGTCTTGTTCAATGGTGAGCGTTTCTGCACTTGCATCTTTTAAGAGAAACACACCGAAAAAGTCGCCGCTTTGATTTTTATAAACTTCGGTGGCAGATAAGGCTTCTTCAAACATATCGTTAGTGATCGAGATGTTTTCTGTGCCGCAGTAGGCGGTGACGGGTTTGTACTGAGAGGAATCGTTCTCGTAGCGGCAGGCATAAACGGCGGTTACGGTTTCTTTTCCGATATGGCAAATATCCTTGAGGACCTCAATTTCCATGGTGCTGACACGGTAATACGCATCTCCGCTTGGCACAAGGACGGAAGAGGAACTCTTGACGTAGCCAACAACGAGAGAGTTGTTTTCCTTGATGTGTTGAGCCCACAAGAGTTGTTCTTCTTGTGAAAGCCTACGACGGTGTGCCGTTGTGATCTTTGTCGTTTGGAATCTGCCGTCATTTTCGAATACCGTAGCGCCGGGGATATCGAGTACGCTTGCCTTGGGTGCTTCGGTGGTTGTGATCGACGCGGAAGTTTGGGGTACAGAGGCTGTGATTTGCGCTTGAAGCGTTGCGTTAACAACTGAAATAGGCTGTTCGGTGGTGGATGCGGTAGTTTTTGTTTTGGTGTCGGGAGCAGTCTTCGGTGTGGCGGCTTCCGAAGCACAGCTTGACAGCAACAGAGCGAGCAGGGTAAGAAGAAATATGACAAAGAAAACGTTACGGGTCTGTTTCATAACAAAACTCCTTTCTTAAAAACGGTAGTTGGTTTTATTGCGTCAGATTGGCGTAATAGTCAAAGCTGTAGGGTGTGGCGAATCTGTTATAAATTCCGAGAATGATTTGTTCAAAGGGTGTATCGGCATCAAAAGCCTCGCCAAGATCGAGATACACAAGCGTTTCGGCAGAGGTTGTTTCGAGCGAAGGGCTTGCAATATCATATACTGTGCCGTCAATCACCACTGCCCATGCGTAGTCGGGATGGGGTTCGCGCTTGTCGATGAAAAGATCATCAAAGAATTCACTTTCGCTCACCATGTGAATGACAATGTTTCTCTTTTCGATGGCGAAGTATGTGCCGTCTTGGTTTGGGGTGATGACTTTATAGGGGTCGGGTGCATTCAGCATATCCAGTGCATCACGGTCATACGAGGGGGTTGGCTTTGGCAGCTCGGGTTCTGTGGACGGAAATGCGTCTTCGATATAGCTAAACGGGAATGAAAGCGCCCGATTCTGCGCGAGCAGTAACTGAAGCGAGCCGTTGTCCATGCCGAAGCTTGCTTCCATAACATAGTTGGCATAGTCAGAAAGCTCGTAAGTTTCATTTTCGATCGTAACTGTTTTTCCCTCGGCACTGTTTATGAAGAAAAGAGAGTCGCAGGTGCTACCGTAGACTTTCGGTGTAACCTCTTGCCAATAGAGGGTGTTGTTCAGCATATCCAATTTAATATTATAATCGAAAATTGTGTCGGTAGAGGTATTGGTTGCTTTTCCGGCATAAAAAACTGTTGACGGTGTATAGCGCGAGGTGGAGTTGCTGTGATCATAACGGCAGACATAAACGACGGTAACGGTGTTATCTTCGATGTCGCAGCTCATTCTGGAAACTTCGATTTCCAGGGTGGAAATGCGGTAGTATCCATCGCCGTCTTGCAAGAGTGCGGAGGTGTGATCGACCAATTTGCCGATCACCATGGAATAGGTTTGCTTGGCTTCGTCACACCATTTTTTTTTCTGTGTTGAACTTTGTCTAACGGTTGAATGCAGACTGACGGCGGTACCAAGCTTTGCAAAGCGGTCATCATTTTCCTCAAATACCGTAGCCCCCGGAATATCGAGAACGCTCGGGTGTGTTGTTTGTGGGGGAGAGGTTGTTACAGGCGGCGCGGCTGTGGTGATAACGGTGTTGTTTGTGGTGATGATCGGCACATTTGGCGTTTCATTGCGGTTGGCAATCAAGATGCCAAGCGGAATGGCAAGCAGCATGACGGTAAGGCAGGCGGCGGCCAAAAAGAAAGCAAAATGGCGGTGCGGTTTTCTGTTACGCATCGTTTCGGCATCTAAAAGAAGATCGTCGTCGATCTTGCCGAGGGCATCTTCCAATATTTCAAATCGGCTCATAGCAAAACTCCTTTCTCGGTGAGGTGCGCGGCAAGCTTCCCACGAGTGCGCATCAGCGTTGTTTTCACGCGGCTTTCTTTCATGCCGAAGGTTTCGGAAAGCGCGGCGATGGAATCGCAGTGGAAATAACGGCAGATGAAAAGACGCCTCTCAGTTTCGGGCAGCTTTCTTAAAAATGCCGAAATGATCGTGGCAAGCTGATCGTCGGTGATGCTGTCTTCCATTGAAAATGAGGCGGGAATACATTCGGAAAGCTCGTCAAACGAGAGACTTGCCTCGCCGCCGCCGCGTTTGTCGGCTTTTTGTGCGCGCTTGGCTTTGATGGCGAGATGGCGGATGATCTTGCCAAGATAAGTCGAAAGCGTTTTGGGATTATGGGGCGGAATGCTGTTCCAAGCGGCAAGGTAGGTGCTGTTTTCGCATTCCTCGGCATCCTCACGGGTGGGAAGAATGTTCTCAGCCACCGAAAGCAGATAACGGCTGTATTTGATTTTGGTCTGGCGGATAGCTTCTTCGTTTCTTTCAAAATAAAGCGCTACAATCTGTTCGTCTGTCATGCCGTTTACCTCCTTTCACCTATATACACCCTTTTTTTTGCATTTGGTCACAAGATTTGTTAAATTTATTATAAAAAATTTTTTGCGAAATGTCAAATGGCAGAAGAAAAGCGATGAATTGATTGCTTGCAAAGGCGATTATTTGTAGGGACAGGCGTACTCGACTGTCCGGATATGACCAATTATTGTAAAAATACACTTGAATGTCAAACGGACAGTCGAGGACGCCTGTCCCTACCGCGGAGTAATCACTTTGCTAAACTGGGCAGGGGAGAGCGTGTACAATATCAAATTCAATCGAATCAAAAAAGGAGCCTCATACGAAGCTCCTTTTTGCGAATCGGTATTTATTTTCCCTTTTCAAGCAATTTGTCTGCCATTGCCCAGAGTTTTTCGGTGGCTTCTTTGAACTTGGTCGTGCTGACCGAGCCGTTCACGTTCCAAAGACGCTCAGAAAGTGCGATCAGATTTTCCTTAACGGGGATGATGTCCTCATCATAGGTGCATTCCCACGCGCAGAGTGTACCGCCGATGACTTGGTCGGTGGGTTTCACCACGATCGGCTTTTCGTAAGCCGCCGATGCGCTCCACCAGTTGCGCCATGTGTAAGGATTCCAGCGGAGAATATCCTCGGGCTGCCATCTGCCGCCTGCCACGCCGGAGTGCGTGGGCGGAACAATGTAAAGGGGAAGCCAAGAGGAGTTGGTGACTGTGAAGCCTTCGGCGATCAAGTCATTGGGGAGGTGGTACAGGGATTCCCAAGCGGTGACCACAATATCTCTTGAAATGGTTTCCGCACCTTCTTTTGGGAAGCCTTCCCACACCACAGGGGTCTTGCCCATGGCAAGGATCATATCGGTGATATCCTTCACAAAGCGGGTATAAAGCGCCTTGGTGCTTGCAAGACCGTTTGCTTCCATGAATGCTTTGCAGTCTTTGCAGTTGTTGCAGGTGTCATGCTTGGCTTCGTCACCACCTACGTGGATGTAACGGGAGTTCGGGAACATTTCGATCAGCTCTTGGAAAAGAGATTTCAGGCTGTCCATCACGCCGTTCTTACCGATGCAGATGACGTTGCCGTCGCAGCTTTTACCGCTTTCGGCTTTGTGCATAAACTTAATCGGGTATGCAGAGCTGAAGGGCTGCGCGTGACCGGGCAGGTCGATTTCGGGAATGATCTCCACGTTGCGCTCAAGGGCGAACTTGTTGATGTCAGCAATCTCCTCTTTGGTATAGCTTCTGTTTTTGGTAGAAAGCTTGGGAAGAACATCGCTCGGCAGGGTGTAGCTTTCCTTGTCGGTAAGGTGCAGATGAATGAATTTGATTTTGTAAAGGTAGCAAAGCTCAATGTAATCCTTGACTTGATTGACAGTGTGCCATTCTCTGGCAAGGTCAACCATCAAAGCGCGGTAAGAAGCATCGGGCTTGTCGGCAATGGTATAGGCAGGCACGATGAGCTTGCCGTTTTGCATGGTAAGGATCTGATGCAGGGTGGCAAGCGCGTAAGTGATGCCGTCGGCATCGGATGCCGAAACGAAAATGCCTTGTCTTACGCAAGTGATTTGATATTCGCTTGCGGTAAGGGCGGTATTTTTCACAAGCGTGATGCCGCCTTCTTCTTTGGCAAGCGTAACACCGTTCAATTTAGCGGTGTAGTCAATGAAGGTATTGAGATAGGTAGCGAAGGATTCTTCGGCTGTATAAACAGCAGGTTTGATCTCATAGACGACGTAGTTTTGGGTTTCACCTTCTACGCTGAGAGATTTGGGAGCGGGAAGGAGATCGATCAAAGGTTCGGTGCTGTACATTTTCGGGCCCTCACTTGTTGTTATAATTGTAGTGGTTGTGGGTGCGGTTGTCGTGGTAGCTGCGGTTGTGGATGCCGTCGTTTCTGCCGGTGTTTCTCCGCAGGCACTTAGCATCCAAACGAGTGACAGCAACATGACAAAACAGAAAAACAAGGGAAAGATTCTTTGGCGTTTAGACATAAGCTACTCCTTTGACAGGATTTTTCTATCTCATATTGTAACACAGTTTTAAAAAAACGCAAGAGCCATGACCGAAAATATTTTTTAACTTTTTCGGGATGCGATTGCGTTTTTCTGCTTTTCTCCACCGCTTGTGTTGACAAACCGAAAAAATTTGATACAATCAAAGAGAGGACAAAAATATCAATAGGAAAGGTGATACAGTCAAATGAAAAAAACCATTTACATTGTGATCTTGTCCGTGGCGCTCATGGCTCTGATCGCGGTGTCCTCGTGGCTTTTGATGAAGAAAGAAAGTCCTTCTGCCATCATTCCTTCTGCCGACACAGCAGGGGCGGAATCAGCTGCGACGGCACGCCCGCTTGACACAAAAGCCCCCGCCTTGGGCAGAACCGAGCAGAAAACGCTCGAAGGGCAGAGTGCGCTGCTTGCGGCTCTGACAGAGGGGAAGGATTCCGAAAAGGCGCTTACCGATCTTTCGGCATTCACCGCAAAGCTTTACGGTCTTGTTGATCTTGATTTTGTTTTGCTCTTTAAGGCAAGCGGCAACGAAGCATCGCTTTCGTTTGCGGGCTCGATCAACAATACGGTAAGCGGCAAGTTTTCAGCGACCGAAACCCATCTGACGATTGGCGATAAGAACTATTTATATGCCTTTTTCAATTCGTATCTCCTCTTGCAGAGCGAATACGGTATGCACATTCTGTATCCCGCTGACTCGGATGTGGCGTTTGAAGCGGCGTATGCACTTCTTCACGCGACCAAGGGTAAGACAAACGGCACATCGCTTACCGTTAAGGATGGCAAGATCACGCTTGAATTGCCCGACTATTCGGCAAGTGATGCGGCTTTTGTTTTTGATAAAAACACGCTTGTGGTGTCAAAACCCAACGGTGAAAACCTAGCGGTCAACAAAAAAGCAACGGCTTCCTCTGTGGAAGGCGCTGTCAACGCTCTTGCGAATGTCAATGACGGCAACGCATCGACCCGTTGGTCGAGTACCTATCAGAACAATCAGTGGTTGAAAATCGATTTCGGCTCTGTGAAGTCGGTGGGTGCTGTACGTATTGATTGGGAAACGGCGGCACCGAAGGATTTTGAGATCTGCCTTTCGGAAGACGGCACGAATTGGACTACCGTTTACACCGAGACCGACAACAAGATTCAAGACGGCTGGGGCGAATACTTCTTTGACGCTACCGAAGGGCAATATTTGCAGGTGAAATGCGGCAAGAGGCTCACGACCTACGGCGTTTCGATCTACGAGATCGAAGCGTATGAGAGTTATGTTCTGCCGAAATCCTATACTTACGGCATCCAAAACGGTGAGGTTTTCCTTTCGGACGGCGTGAACACCTATTATTTTGAAAGTGAGGTGCTTGCCAAATGAAGATGAAATTCGTCTGTAAGCTCTCGTTACTTGTTTTACTTCTTTTATTGACGATGCTTGCCTGTGCTTCTTGCAGCTGCGGGGAGAATCCCCTTGAGACAACCAAACCCTCAGACAGCGAAACCACACCCACAACCACAACGACGAAAGGAACAACCGTGACAACACCTACCACCACAAAACCGGATTTTATAAACAATAATCCCGAAACGATTCCCACCAATCGGTTCAGCATTTCGGTGGGCGAGAAAAAGGCACTCACCCTTTCTGCTGACGGCAAGGTGGAGTTTTTCTCCCTGACACCTGCTGTTCTTGCTGTGGGCGATACAACTTTTAACAAGGATACCAAAGAGAACACGGCTCAAGCGGTGGGTCTTGCCTACGGCGAAGCGCTTGTGCTTGCCGTGAAGCGTGATGATTACAGCTCGGCTTTGATCAAGGTGACAGTGCGTAAAACGCTTGCCGAAGGCGAAACCGCAAACCGTTCGCTTGAAGCTGTTTTGACATCGAATCCCAACAATTCTCCTGCCAATGAAACGGCAGCGAATCTCGGTGACGGAAAAAATACAACAAAATGGCTGATTTACGGTAGTACCGCCACTGTGACTGCCGATCTTGGTATGCCTGTGGAGATCAGCTCCTTCAGCTTGACCTCAGCCAACGACGATGCGGGCAGAGACCCCAAGAATTTTGAACTTCTTGGATCACAAGACGGAGAAGCGTGGGAGGTTCTGTTTGCTTTTGAAAACGAACGCTTTGCCAAACGCCATGAGACCAAGACGTACGAACTTGAAAAAACCGGCGAATACCGTTACTATAGGCTTGCTATTTCGGCAAACCGCGGTGACGGTATGGTCCAGCTTGCCGAATGGGGTCTCATTGAAGTGGGCAAGGCAAGCGGCGAGCCTGCCCAAGCACCTGTGAAAACTCCGATCCCCTCGGATGTAACCGATATTGCCATCGATCAGGATCGACTGATTCTTGCCGAAGGCGGTAGATTTACGTTGAGTGCCAAGGCAAACGGCGCGAAATCTCCGATTTATTTTGTGTCCTCCGATCCTGCTCTTGTGATCGAGGGTCTTTCCTACAACGAAACAGACGGCACGTCCACTGTGCTTGTGAAGGGTGCTGGCGGCGCAAAGGGTCAGCTTGTTGCCTTCAGTGCCGAGGGTTTTCGCTATGATGTACTCGATTTCTCTGTCATTGCCGAAGGCGCTTGCGAGAATGTGACTGCCTATTTTGAAGTAAAAGGCGTAAACGGTGATGAAACTGTGCCGGTCAAGCCCTTCTTTGACGATGTACGAAATACTGTTAAAAAGATCAATCTGAACAGCTTTGACATTCTCTTATCCACCGAAAACAAGACAGTTCTTGTGAACCGCTACGCCATTGTGGGCGGCAAGGAGCTTGCCGAAGCACCGACTGCTTGGAAGTTCTACGGCTCAAACGACGGAAAAACTTGGACACTGCTTGACGAAAGA
>JAFQNZ010000039.1 GCA_017395715.1 Clostridia bacterium
CCGCGCGGCATTCCGCTTCCCGTGGGCGCTGTGATCACCAACGAGCCGGGTCTTTATTTCCCCGAGCATAACATTGGCATTCGCATTGAAGACGATCTTTATCTTCTGAAAAACAAGGCGATCAATCTTTCCGCCGATATTATCAAGGAAGTGGACGAGATCGAAGCCTTTATGGCAGAGAACAAATAAGCAGAGAGAGCAGGTGATTTTTATGGCAAAAGAAAGACATGAAGTTCCCGAGCACCTGAAATGGCGCGTGGAGGACATTTTTGAAACAATAGAAGATTGGGAGAGGGCATACGAAGAAGTGTCCGGCAAGCTTGATTTTTCGGCTTACGAGGGCAAGCTTTCGGATGCTGACACACTTCTTGCTTGCTTTGAAAAGTTGAATGAAGTTTCTTTGACGCTCAGCCATTTGAGTGTGTATGCGTTTATGCGCCACGATGAGGACACGCGCGACGATGCGCCGGTTGCCCTTCAGGCAAGAGTCGATCGACTCAGTATGCAGCTTTCGGGCAACACCTCGTTTATTACGCCCGAGTTGACAGCGCTTCCCGTGGAAACGCTTGAAGCGTTTGCCAAAGACGCAAGATTTGCCGATTACGATTATTCGATCCGCGGCATTATTAAGAATAAGCCCCACGTGCTTTCCAAAGAGACTGAAGCTGTGCTTTCGCAGGGTGGCAGAATGTTCCGCGGCTGCAGCCACGTCTTTTCGATGCTTGACAATGCCGATTTTCCCACGCCAACGATTACGGTAAAGGGCGAAAAGACCGAGATCACACACGGCAAGTATGGTGTTTTGTTGCAGTCTCCCGACCGCCGCGTGAGAAAGGCGGCATTCAAGGCGTATTACAAGGCGTATATCGGGTTGATCAACACCATTACCGCCGCGTTTGTGGGCAACATTGAAAAGGACCTTTTCTTTACCAAGGTGAGAAATTATCCTTCCTGTCTTGCAAGAGCACTTTCCGGTGAGGACGTGGACGTGAGGGTGTACGAGAATCTGCTTGCCAGCGTGGAAAAAGGCTTGCCGCTTTTACACCGTTATTTTGCCGACAAGAAAAAGATTCTCGGCTACCGCGAGATGCACATGTATGACGTGTACGTTTCGACCGTGGAAAACGCCGACATCAAAGTGGACTACGAGGAAGCGTACCGCATTGTAACCGAGGGTCTTGCACCGCTTGGCGAAGAGTATAGAGAGCTTTTGCAGCGCGCGCATGACGAGCGCTGGATCGACGTGGAAGAGACGGCGGGCAAGCGCAACGGCGCTTACAGCATCAGCGTACACGGTTTGAAGCACCCCTATGTGCTTCTCAACTATCAAAAGACCACGAACAACGTGTTTACCATTGCACACGAGCTTGGTCACGCGATGCATTCTTATTATTCCGAGAAGAATCAGCCGCAGGAAAAGTCGGGCTACACGCTGTTTGTTGCCGAGGTGGCATCGACCGTGAACGAGATCCTTCTTATTAAGCATCTTTTGAAGAAAACCGAGGATAAAAAGTTAAGAAAGTATTTGCTTTCTTACTATATCGATACTTTGAAGGGTACGCTCTTCCGCCAGACGCAGTTTGCCGAATTTGAATTTGCGGTACACGATATGGCAGAGAAGGGCATTCCCCTGACGCGTGATTCGCTGTGCGCGAAGTATCTTGAGCTCAACAAAAAATACTATGGCGAAGCGGTGGTATCCGATGACGAGATTGCCTACGAATGGGCGCGCATTCCGCACCTTTACCGCAATTTTTATGTGTACAAATACGCAACCGGCATCATCACGGCAGTCTCAATTGCCGAGCGCATTGAAAAGGAAGGCAAGGTGGCAGTTGACGATTACTTTAAGTTCCTTTCTTCGGGCGGCTCGGACAGCCCCGTTGAGCTTTTGAAGCTTGCCGGCGTGGATCTTACGAAGATGGATGCCTTTGATTCTTGCATGGCATCGTTTGACAAAGCGCTGACTGAATTTGAATCCATTGAGGATTAAGGAGATCGTATATGCAATTCGAGCAAAATGACATCATTTGTATAGACAATTTATCGAAAAGCTTTCGAGAGATTAAGGCGGTACAGGACATTTCCTTTCGGGTGAAGCGCGGAGAACTCTTTGCTTTTCTCGGCGTGAACGGTGCCGGAAAAAGCACGACGATCTCGATTCTTTGCGGTCAGCTTCAAAAGGATAGCGGCTCGGTGTACATCGACGGCGTGGATGTGGATCAAAACGCCGATGCTACCAAACGCATGATCGGGGTGGTGTTTCAGAATTCGGTGCTTGACAAGGCGCTTTCGGTTAAGGACAACTTAAGAAGCCGCGCTGCCCTCTACGGCATTGTGGGGAAGGCTTTCGACAAGCGCCTTTCGGAGCTGTCTGCCATGCTTTCGCTGAATGAGATATTAAACCGCCCGGTTGGCAAGCTTTCGGGCGGACAGAGACGGCGCGCAGATATTGCAAGAGCATTATTGCACCGCCCAAAGCTTTTGATTCTTGACGAGCCGACCACGGGTCTTGATCCGCAGACAAGAAAGCTTCTTTGGGATGTGATCGCAACGCTTCGCAAAGAAGAGGATATGACGGTTTTCTTGACCACGCATTATATGGAAGAAGCCGCCGATGCCGATTATGTGGTGATTCTCGATAGCGGAAAGATCGTGGCAGAGGGAACACCGCTTGCGCTGAAAAACAGCTATACAAGCGATTATATTACGCTATATGGCGTGGCAAGAGAGCTCGTGGAATCGCTTGGATGCGCCTTTGAGCCGATTCGCGACGGCTTTCGCATTTCGGTGGCAAACACCGAAGCGGCGACTGATTTGATCATCAAGTATCCGCAGCTTTTTAAGGATTATGAGATTACAAAAGGCAAGATGGACGACGTGTTTCTTGCCGTGACCGGCAAATCGCTTGATGAGAAAGGGGGCAAAGCATGATGACCCTTTGGATTCTGACGCGGCGTAATGTCAAGCTGTTTTTCAAAGACAAGGGTTTGTTTTTCACCTCTTTGATCACACCGTTGATTCTGCTTGTTTTGTACGCCACGTTCCTTTCGAACGTCTATCG
>JAFQNZ010000278.1 GCA_017395715.1 Clostridia bacterium
GGTGGTGGACGGCGTTGACGGCTGTGAAGTGAAATTTGCCCGTTGCTGCAATCCCTTGCCGGGGGACTCCATTGTCGGCTTTATTACCAAAGGCTACGGCATTTCAATCCACAAATCCGACTGCCCGAATGTGATCCTCGGCGAAAGCAATCCTGCCAATGCGGGCAGATTTATCAGCGCGCATTGGGAAAAGGAGGCTGCCAAGACTACGGGTGAGGGCAATATGTTCGAAGCCATTATGCAGGTGTTTGCCGAAAACGATCTGAGGCTTCTTGCCGATCTTACTGCGGCGCTTGCCGAAATGCGTGTGTCGCTCCACCAGATCAACACCCAAACCAAGCAGCAGGGTATCATTGTGAATATGGTGGTGGGCTGCCGCGATATTGAGCATTTCCGCTCGATCATGTCGCGCTTAAAATCGGTGAATCATGTCATTGATGTCAAGCGCGGCTATACCTGATGTTTCCCAAAGAAAGGTTGATATCAATTATGAAAGCTGTTGTTCAGCGCGTGAAACGCGCATCGGTCACGGTAGAGGGCAAAGTCACAGGTGCGTGTGAAAAAGGACTTGCCATTCTCTTGGGTGTTGCCCAAGGAGATAGCGAGGAGGATGCGATCCTCTTAGCCCAAAAGATTGCCAAAATGCGTATTTTTTGCGATGAAAATGACAAAATGAACCTCTCCCTGATCGACGTGGACGGCGGTGCGGTGGTGGTTTCGCAGTTCACGCTGCTTGCCAATTACAAAAAAGGCAATCGCCCCGACTATCTCTTTGCCGCCCCGCCCGAAGAAGCCAACCGTTTGTATGAATTTTTTATTGAAAAGTTTGAAGAAGCCATTGGCAAACGTGTGGGTCGCGGTGTGTTCGGCGCGCATATGGAATATGAAATTATCAACGACGGTCCTGTGACCATCGTGATGGAAAGTGACATTTTGAAAAAAAGAGCATAACTGCTCGGTAAAGGACAAAGACTATGAAACTGATACTCGATACCGATGTCAATGTCAATTATATACAAACCCTTTGTATGATCTTTTTTCCCGGTGCGAAATTTGCTCAGGATGAGATCGTGACCGAGGATACGCCTGTTGTGACGGTGATCACGCGAAGCGAAGAGGACAAGGTCTATGCCTTTGCCAGAATTCAGGTGGGTGCACAGGTGGTTTCGGAGGAATTTACCCAGCCGATCAAAGATGGCGATGAAAAACGCGCGGGCAAGATCGCCGTGGGCAAGGCTGTTTTCAAGGCAGGAGAAAGCTTTTTCGGTTACACACCCGCATGGGGGATTTTGACAGGCATCCGTCCTGCCAAGATCTCGCGCCAGCTGTACGAATCGCTCGGCGGCAGTGAATTCCATGTAAAAAAAGCTTTGAGACATGAGTATTTCCTCAATCCCAAAAAGGCGGCACTCTTAAATGCCGTTACGGTGAACGAGCAGAGAATCATTCAGTCCTTAACACCAAACTCCTGCAGCCTTTATATTTCGATCCCGTTCTGCCCCACGCGCTGTGCTTACTGCTCGTTTGTGTCCTATGCCACCAAGAAACTGCAGTCACTGATCCCCGATTATCTGGCAAGACTGTTACAGGATATTGACATGGTGTTTGCCATCATACGTGAAAAGGGGCTCAAACTGACCACGGTGTATATCGGCGGCGGAACCCCCACCACGCTGACGGCAGAACAGCTTGGTATGATCTTTGATAAGATTGCCGAGCATGTTGACCCTGCGTCTCTTGACGAATTTACCTGTGAAGCGGGCAGACCTGATACCATCACCGAAGAAAAGGTGCGCTTGATGATCGACGCGGGCGTGAGCCGTATGAGTATCAATCCGCAGACTTTGAATGACGAGGTACTCCTCAGAATCGGCAGACGCCACACAAGCGAAGATTTTTTCAAAGCCTATGATATTGCCCGTTCCCTCGGCATACAATATATCAATACCGACCTGATTGCGGGTCTTCCCGGTGATAGCTACCGTTCTTTCTCCAAAAGCGTGGATACCATCCTCAAAATGCGTCCCGACAACTTGACCATTCACACCTTCTGCATCAAAAAATCCGCCGATTTTGCCGCGGGAAGCGGTCTTGGCAATTATGCCATCTCGGGCGGAGAAGCGCAAAAGAGTGTGGATTATTCGCAGGTCAAGGCAAAGCTTGCGGGATATCTGCCGTATTACATTTACCGTCAGAAGAACACCGTGGGCAATCTTGAAAATGTCGGGTTCTCTCTGCCGGGGGCGGAAGGCATTTACAACGTTTTGATCATGGAAGAGCTTCAGCACATTTTCGCGGTGGGTGCAGGCTCGGTCACCAAGCTGGTTTCCCGTCCTGCCGCCAAGATCGAACGATACTTTATGCCGAAATATCCCTTTGAGTATCTCAAGATGACAGAGGAAGAGATCCGCA
>JAFQNZ010000279.1 GCA_017395715.1 Clostridia bacterium
ATCTTGGCAATGCCTGCGTTGCAATCGGGCGACAGGAAGATTCGGATCTCTCCTTTTTCGCCGAGCGTATCCGCCGCGCGGTAAGCAAGCGCGTGGAGAGCGGGGTAGTCCTCGGGCTTGGTATAGTCAGAAAAGTCGGGCTTTTGCAGGCGGGGCAGGAGTCTGCCGAAAAAGCCGTAGAAGAGATACACGGGGAAAACAGCCAAGCCGTATTTTCCGCCAACGCCGACGAGAAAGGCTGTGGCTACGGCAATGAGGAGAATGAATGCTGTGTAGGCGGTGGTAACGCGGCGGAAGGTGATCATGCGGCGTACCACACGGGGAAGGTTTTGGATCGCTTCATCACGGCGCGAGAGCAGGTGCTCCTGCATCAAGCGCACGTTGTTGCGAAGCTTGGCACCGTAACGCTTTGAGCCGATGAGATTGACGATAATCAAAATGGCGACTACGCCCATGATGCCCAAAGCGACAAAGCCAAGGGTGTTGACTGTGGATTCGGTAAGCGTTGCGCCAACGACAGCGCCTGCGACGGCAAACGCTGTGGTGAGGGCAAGAGAGAGCAGGAAACGAAGAAAATATTTTAAGCGAGTATTCATAATAGCTCCTTACTTATTTTGCAAAATCGGTCTCAGATATTGACCGGTATAGGAAGTCGGGTGGTTTGCCACCTCTTCGGGCGTACCTTGTGTGACAATAGTGCCACCGCCATCGCCGCCCTCGGGACCTAAGTCAATGATATAGTCGGCGGTTTTGATGAGATCGAGGTTATGTTCGATGATCAGCACCGAGTTGCCAGCATCAACAAGGCGGTTGAGCATATACACAAGGCGGTTGACGTCGTCGGAATGAAGACCTGTGGTGGGCTCGTCTAAAATATACAGCGTTTTGCCTGTGGAGCGCTTGGAAAGCTCGGTGGCAAGCTTGACTCTCTGTGCTTCACCGCCCGACATGGTGGTGGAGGACTGACCGATCTTCACGTAGCCAAGACCGACTTCATACATGGTTTTCAAGCGGTTGGCGATACGGGGCAGATTTTCAAAGAAGTACATACCTTCTTCAATCGTCATATCGAGAACGTCAGAAATGCTCTTGCCCTTGTATTTGATCTCAAGTGTTTCTTTGTTGTAGCGTTTGCCCTTGCAGGCATCGCAAGTGACGTACACGTCGGGCAAAAAGTGCATTTCGATCTTTTTCACGCCGTCGCCCTGACATTCCTCGCATCTGCCGCCCTTGACATTGAAGGAGAAGCGACCTGCCGCATAGCCTTGGGCATTGGCTTCGTTGGTGGAGGCGAAGAGATCGCGGATGTCATTGAAGAGTCCTGTGTAGGTGGCAGGATTGGAGCGCGGTGTTCTGCCAATCGGCGCTTGGTCGATGTTGATGACTTTATCGAGTGCTTCATCACCCATAATGGCGTCATGCTTGCCGGGGGAGGTGAGCGCGCGGTTTAATTTTTTGGCAAGTGCTTCGTAGAGGATCGAGTTGATGAGCGAGCTTTTGCCGCTGCCCGAAACGCCAGTGACACATACCATTTTGCCAAGCGGGATGTTGACGGTGATGTTTTTCAGATTGTTTTCCTTGGCGCCGATCACGGTGAGCCATTTGCCGTTGCCCTCGCGGCGCTTTTCGGGAATCGGGATCTTTTTCTTGCCCGAAAGGTACGCGCCTGTGATGGATGCAGGGTTCTGCATGACCTCTTCGGGCGTGCCTGCGGCAACGACTCTGCCGCCGTGAATACCTGCACCGGGGCCTATGTCGATGAGATAGTCTGCCGACAGCATGGTTTCTTCGTCATGCTCCACCACAAGCACCGAGTTGCCGACATCGCGCAGCTTTTGCAGGGTGGCGATCAACTTGCTATTGTCGCGCTGATGCAGACCGATCGAGGGCTCATCGAGAATATAGATCACGCCCATGAGCGAAGAGCCGATCTGTGTGGCAAGGCGAATGCGCTGTGCCTCGCCGCCCGAAAGCGTTCCTGCACGGCGGCTAAGGGTGAGGTAATCAAGACCCACAGCGACCAAAAAGCGAAGGCGCGCTTTGATCTCCTTGACGATCTCTTTGGTGATGACTTTTTCACTTTCTGTGAAGGTAAGATTCTCAATAAACTCTAAAGCATCGGTGATGGGAAGTGAGCAAAATTCGTGGATGTTCTTGCCGCCTACTGTAACCGAAAGGATCGTGGGGTTGAGTCTGCCGCCGTTACAAGCGCGGCAGGGGATATTTTCAATAAACGCATCGTAGTATTCGTCATGCCCTTGGTTGATGCGGTTTTCGATGATATTGACAACGCCTTCAAAGGGGACTGTCTGGTGCGAAACGCGCTTTTCAAAAAAGCGGTCGATCGAATAGAGAACATTGCCGCTTCCGTAAAGAAGCGCATTTCTTGCGGTTTTGCTGTAATCCTTGATGGGGGTGTCGAGCGTGAAGCCGTAGCGTTTGCCGACCGCGGCATACAAAGGACCGCTCCAGGAATTATCGTCGAGTGACTTGAAGCCGTTGACTTGGATCGCGCCTTGGCGCAGAGAGAGCGATGGGTCGGGGATGATCTTATCGGG
>JAFQNZ010000280.1 GCA_017395715.1 Clostridia bacterium
CTCCGTAATCCATTAGCGTTTTTAGGAAAGTGTATGCAGGTTGGTCGCGATTTATATGTTTTTCATGTAAATTCCGCCGGGAAGCGAAACAACAAGTTTTTTGATTTCAAGGGTTGTGAGTGCCACAAGCACCTGTGCTACGGGAATGCCCCCTCGGGCGAGTTCGTCGGGTGTGATGCCGCGATCGTCCGGCATTGCTGAAAAGACTTTGGTTTCTTCCTCTGTCAAATTGGTTGGCAGAGATTTTGGCGTCGTCTTTTCTTTGGCAGCTTTTTTGCTTTCCTTTTTCTTGGCAGGTGCAGTGTCTTTGGCTTTTGATTGCTTTTTCGGTGTGAATTCACTCAAGGAGTACAGGGGGCGTGCAACCGAAATACCGCGTTCATCAACATTGGTTCGATCGTCGATGATGGGTGTATATCCGCCGCGTGTACGACGGGGTGCGGGGCGGGGTGTTTCCACAAACATAGTGGTAACAGGGGGATTGATGCGGTCGGTGCGAATCTTCTGCGGGAAGAGAAGTTCGTATTCTTTGAGAATATCAAGTGCGCCTGTGACCACGCGGGCACCTTGTTTGATTAAGTGATTGGTACCGAGGCTGTTCATTTCGCCAACATTGCCGGGCATAGCGAAAATATCGCGGCCTTGTTCTTTGGCGTAATTTGCGGTGATCATAGCGCCGCTTTTGACATCGGCTTCGACAACCAATGTGCCGAGGGAAAGTCCGCTGATGATGCGGTTGCGTTTGGGAAAGTTATATCCCGTGGGCGGTGTGCCGGGTGCATATTCGGTGATGACGGTACCTTTGGACGCGATTTCTTCCATGAGTTCGGCGTTTTGCTTGGGATATACCACGTCAATGCCGCATCCGAGTACGGCGATCGTGTGCCCAAGTGCATCGAGTGCGCCGCGATGGCAGACCGAGTCAATACCGCTTGCCATGCCCGAAACCACAATGACACCCGAGCGGGCAAGGTCGCGGGAAATTACATAGCCGTTTTGTTGACCGTATTCGGTGATTTTGCGTGTACCGACAGTGGCAATGGCAACTTCGTTGTCAATGTCGGGAAGTTCACCGCGATAGTAGAGAAGCACGGGAAAATCGGGCAGGCGGCGCAGGCGTTTGGGATATGCGGGATGGTCGAAAGGAAGGAGACTGACATGATGCTTTTGACAGAAATGCAGGGTGCTCAGCGCCTTTTTCAGATTCTTGTCGCAAAGAGTTTCGGCAAGAGCAGGGGTAACACCTTTGACGGCGAGGTATGCTTCTTCGGTTGCTTCGTAGATCTTTTTGGCGTCGTTATCAAAGGCTTCGATCAGCCGACAAACGCCTTACTGCCGGGAACGGTAAGCAAAGAGAGCCATACGCTGTATTTGACATCAGACATATTGAACATCCTTTCGTTTGGTTTGGGTGAAATCAGTTTTCGCTTTTGAAGAGCTCCCACATCAGAAGCGAGGCGGCTACCGAGGCGTTGAGCGATTCGCAGCCGTCTGCCATAGGGATATACACGGTATTGCCGCAGGAAGAGATGATCTCATCGGACAGACCGTGACCTTCGTTGCCTACCACAAAACAGGTCTTGGGTGTAACGGCAAGCGAGGAAAGTGTGACAGCAGAAGAGTCAAGGGCAGCGGCGTAAGTGCTGTAGCCTTTACTTTGCAAATCACGCAAGGTGGCGGCAAGATCAGGCGTGCGAAGGGCTCTGACAGCAAAAAGCGCCCCCATGGAAGCACGGACCGTTTTGGGTGAATAGAGGTCGGTGCAATCGGAGGAAAGGATCAGCGTGCCGATACCGAAGGCTCTTGCCGTACGCATGACAGTACCGAGGTTGCCGGGGTCACGGAGTGAGGAAAGACAAAAGACGGAAGAGGACAATGGACCACTATATATTGTATCAGATTTATGAAAGTTGTCAAGATATTTTATGGCACAAAACACACCTTGAGGTGCTTTTTCGCATGAAATTTTCTCATATACGCTCTCGCTGACGGTATAGCATTTGGTCCTTTCGGAAAGCTTACCTAACAGGTGTGCGTTTTTCTCGGTGGCAAAAGCATATTCGGGCGTGATGCCGCAGTTTACGATTTCCTCAAACAGCTTGATACCTTCTGCTACAAAGAGCTTTTCTTCATCTCTGTACTTCTTGTCAGAAAGCTTTGCCATGCGAACGATCAAGGGGTTGGTGCGGGATGAAATGTACTCCATTTTGGTGAGATTTCCTTTCTCTCCGTGCCTAAATCTGACCCAAAACAGGCGAAAAAGGCAGGGAATTATGCTACCTTTTTCGGTTTTCGGTTCAAAAGACAGAATAAATAAAAACGACAAAAACCCGCATAAGCGGGTTTTTATCCATATTGATTAAAGAGCAGCCTTAGCGGTTTCGCAAAGAGCAGCGAAAGCTGCTTTGTCGGAAACTGCGAGTTCTGCGAGCATCTTTCTGTTGAGGTCGATGCCGGACTTCTTCAGACCTGCAATGAAACGGCTGTAGTTGATGCCGTTAACCTTGCACTGTGCGGAAATTCTGGTGATCCAGAGAGAACGGAAATCTCTCTTTTTGAGCTTTCTGCCGGTGAAGGCATAGTTACCGCTCTTCATAACGGCTTGCTTAGCCATCTTGAAATGCTTGGACTTTGCGCCCCAGTAACCCTTAGCAGCCTTAAGTACTTTATTTCTTCTCTTGCGCGTCAGCATTGCGCCCTTGA
>JAFQNZ010000281.1 GCA_017395715.1 Clostridia bacterium
GATAACTTCAAGACCCTTACCGAATGCCTTGGCAGGAAGTACTTCCATGGTGGTATTATCAAGATCAGCACTGATATAGTGAGTCTTAATGCCAGCGGCATTTACTTTTTCAAAGAAATAGATCGACATGCGGAGGTTCACATCGCCAACACCTTCAATGGTGAGGCCGACAGAGTTTTCACCGGGATCAAACACACCGTCTTTGCCGGTGCAGTCATCCTTAAACTTCAAAAGATAGTTTCCGTTGTCAAGAGCAAATACATCTTTGGTTTTTCCTGTGTAAACGTGTTTCATAATCATAAACTCCTTCTATTTCAAAAAAAGATTAAACAAAATTCAAATATTACTGATTCAGTTCGGCGGCAATCTGTTGATCCTTCTCAAGAACCTTCGCCTTGTCCGCTTCTCTTTTGGCAATCAGCTTATCAGCAAGCGCATCATCCGACAAAGCCAAAATCTGAGCTGCAAGCAAAGCGGCATTCACACCCCCATTGATAGCAACTGTGGCAACAGGCATACCGGAAGGCATCTGTACAGTTGACAAAAGGGCGTCAATGCCGTCAAGATATTGAGATTTACAAGGAATGCCGATAACGGGCAAAGTGGTACCCGCAGCCATAGCTCCGGCAAGATGCGCTGCCATTCCGGCGGCGGCAATAATGACGCCAAACCCGTTTTCGCGGGCTTCGCGTGCAAAACGACTTGCTTGCTCAGGCGTTCTGTGTGCTGAGTAAACATGTACTTCAAAGGGGATCTCAAGAGACGTGAGGGTATCGGTAGTTTTACGGATAATAGGAAGATCGCTGTCGCTTCCCATAACGATTCCGACTTTTTTCATCTTAACCGTGACCGTTCCTTTCTTAACTATTGTTTGTGATTCGTAAGTATATGTGAATGAAAATGTCTGACTGAACCAAAAAAGGGCGCACTTATTCTTTTTCAAGAACCAAGTGTGCCCAGACGGTCGGCTGATATTCAAATTTTCGCTCCCCTGTGGTTTCCCACCAACGCCCGTCAGTTGCGAAAATCAACAGATAACTTATCCTCGGTTATTATATCACAAAAGGTCATCTTTTGTCAAGTATCTTCTTTTGTACTTTCCGACGAAATTTTTAAAAAACGCATACTTTTTTTGTCACAAAAAAGGAATCGGTTCAATCACAGCTCACGTGCCGAGCACACCGTAAAATACAACACCCAAAACAGCCGATATCACAATCAGAAAAATGGGCGAAACCTTCTTAATTCCAATCTGCGGCAAAACCAACCGAAATAAAACCAAAACCAAAAAAATGATACCGGCGCGAAAGTCTATCACAATAGGATCACCGATAGCGGTCAGTGAAAAGAGCGACGACAGCAGCATGGTAACTCCCGTTGCCAGAATCAAACCCACAACAGCAGGACGTACCCCCAAAAGCATCGCCTGAACACTCGGTTTCATTAAAAACATTCGGGCAAGCGACGCAATCAAAAGAATGATCAAAAAAGACGGAAGCACCACGCCGAGTGTTGCCACAAAGGCGCCAAATATTCCGCCCTGTGAAGACCCGACAAATGTTGCCATGTTCACAGCAATCGGACCGGGCGTGGATTCAGCAACGGCAACAAGATCAAGGAAACTGTCTTCTGTCAGCCATGCGCTTGCAAGTACCTCCTCACGAATCAGAGGGATCATGCCGTAGCCTCCTCCAAAAGAGACAAGACCAATCTTCAAGAATGTCAAAAAGAGTTCAAGGAAGATCATTTCTCAACCTCCCCGCCTTTTCTTTTCAGATTGATCACCAAATGGCAAAACCAACCGATAGCAGCGCTGATCAAAATATAAAACACAGCGGAAAACGATATGGCAAACAGCGCTGTCAGAAGCATTGATATTCCTGTTAACACCATAATAGCCATCGAAACAAAATCTTTTCGAACGCTCTGAAAGAGTTTGACACCCGCTGATAAAATCAGGAACACAACCGCCACACGGATTCCCATAAATGCATACTGAACATATTCAAAGGACAAAAACTCATAAAAGAAAAGCGAGATGATATACAGAATCACAAAAGACGGAATACAAACACCGAGCGTTGCCAAAAGCGAACCCCAAAAACCCGCCGTTTTATAACCGATATATGTGGCGCTGTTAATGGCAATCGGACCGGGTGTGGACTCGGAGATTGCGACCATATCGAGAAATTCTTCCCTGCCGATCCAATTGCGCTTCGAAACAAACTCGTTTTCCAAAAGCGCAAGCATGGCAATGCCGCCGCCAAAGGTAAAGCAGCCAATCTTCATCATGCTGAAAAACAGCGTACACAGTAGCTTAGATTTTTTCATAATCGTTTTTTCAACTTATCTGCGGATCATTGCAATTTTGTAACATGACATCTTTCATACGTTCTTGCTTCTGTCGGTAATCACACAGGTCGTTTCCATAACAGAGTCTTCGAGTACAATCTCGCCAATCTCGTCTGCAATTATGTAACCGGTATGCGGATTCTTGACCGAGTCGATCGAACCGATGATATCAGCTTCCACATCGGAATACTCAAAGGAAAGATCGCATCCCTTGGTCGTGCAATCGACAAGTTTCAGATTCTTGCAATAACACAAAGCCTGTGTTCCTTCGATCTGGCAACGAACAAGCGTCAGGTTTTCGGAATACCAGCCAAGATATTCCCCTTTCAGAACGCTGTCATATACGGTCACATTCTTCGCGTGCCAAAAGGCATCCTTGGTATCAAGATAAGAATCGCGAATCTCCAGATTTTCTATATACTGAAAAGAATACTTACCCTTCATTTTCAAACCGACAGCCGATACATCACGGCATTCAAACAGAAAATACTCCGATTCCATCCTACTGTTCTCAATCCGCACACCGCGGCAGCGCCAGCCAAATTCGGGTGATTTCACAAAAGAATTACGAATTGCCATGCGGTCGCATTCACGAAGACATTTGATGCCGTTGATCTCGCACGAATCGATCACACCGTCTTCAGCATACCAGATAGGCGCCCGTGTCAACTCGTCCATTTTCGATTCAGCAAGCACAAAACGTTTGGTGTGCCAAAAGGGATAGCGAAGTGAAAACGAACAGCCGCGCACCTCTATGTCCCTCGCCTCTTTCAATGCAGATTCTCCGTCACGGGGACCCGCAAAGGTGCAATTCTCCACTCGAGCGTCGGTGAGGTGATACAGCGCTCTTTCTTCATCAAAAACTTGTTCTTTGATACACTTATTTTTCATTTTTCAGATTCCCTTCACAGGTATCATGCAGTACAATGTAGTTGATCTTTCCCCATGTGATGAAAAGCATGATTGTTTGTTCAAGATTATACCATAGATCACAGAATTTGTCAACGAATGACCGGACATAAAAAGACAAAAACTTGTCTTAAAATATCAAAAATATTTCTTTCTTTTCTTGACTTATTCTCTGCTCTATGATAAAATGTATTTTATGTAAAACAACGGCAAGCGCCGCAACACAAAGGACTTGGGTGAAGACTATGAGAAAAGGTTTTGACAACGATCAATATATCCGACTGCAATCAGAGCATATCCGCTCGCGCATTGACCAATTCGGCGGAAAACTGTATCTGGAATTCGGCGGAAAATTATTTGACGACAATCACGCATCGCGCGTGCTGCCCGGCTTTGAGCCCGACAGTAAGGTCAAAATGCTTCTTCAGCTGAAAGACCTCGCCGAGATAGTTATTGTCATTTCGGCAGACGCAATCGAAAAAAATAAACGCCGCGGCGACCTTGGCATCACCTACGACGAAGAAGTGCTCCGTCTCATTGATGCTTTCCGCAGCATCGGTCTGTTTGTCGGCAGTGTTGTGATTACGCAGTTCAAGAACCAATCGATTGCGGAAGCTTTTGAAAAACGCTTGAAAGCGCTTGGCATTTCCGTGTACCGTCATTATCATATTGCCGACTACCCCACCAACATCCCGCTGATCGTCAGCGATGATGGCTACGGCAAAAACGATTACATCCAAACCTCGAGAAATCTCGTGGTGGTCACCGCACCCGGTCCCGGAAGCGGAAAGATGGCAGTTTGCCTTTCCCAGCTTTACCACGAACACAAACGCGGTATCAGCGCAGGCTACGCCAAGTTCGAAACCTTCCCGATTTGGAATCTGCCCTTGAAGCATCCTGTTAACTTAGCTTACGAAGCCGCAACCGCCGACCTCAACGATGTCAACATGATCGACCCGTTCCACCTTGAGGCTTACGGCGAAACCACCGTCAACTATAACCGCGATATTGAGATCTTCCCTGTTCTCAAAACCATTTTTGACCGCATTTACGGCACTTGTCCGTATAAATCTCCCACCGATATGGGTGTGAATATGGCAGGCTTCTGTATCTACGATGACGAAGCAGCAAGAGATGCTTCCAAGCAAGAAATCATCCGCCGCTACTACAATACCCTTGTGGCGATCCGTCAGGGAAAATCCGAACAAAGCGAAGTTTATAAAATTGAACTGATCATGAACTCGCTCGGCATCACATCCGAAATCAGAAAAACCGTCCGTGCCGCAGTCGAGCTTGATGAAAAGAATCATTCTCCCGCCGTTGCCATCGAACTGCATGACGGCAGAGTGATCACCGGCAAAACCTCCGATCTTTTGGGAGCATCGTCTGCCGCACTTCTTAATTGCCTGAAAGTTCTTGCCGGCATCGATGATGACATCCATTTGATCTCTCCTTCGGTTATCGAACCGATTCAGCACTTAAAAGTCGAGCATCTCGGCAACCGCAACCCCCGTCTTCATACCGATGAAGTTCTGATCGCGCTTTCGGTCTGTGCCACCACCGACCCCAATGCCGCAGAAGCCATTGAGCAGCTTGATAAGCTCCGTGGCTGTGACGCGCACGCATCGGTGATCCTTGCCCATGTTGACGAGAATCTTTTCCATAAGCTCGGTGTCAATATTACCTACGAGCCTCGCTATCAAACCAAAAAACTTTACCATAAGTAAGGCTATCTATTCCGAAAGGACAAACCGTATCCATGTCTAAAACCATCATTCCCGAAGGATATCATTCTCTTCTCAACCTTCGTCAAACACAAATTGCCATCAAAAAAGTCAAGGACTTCTTTGAACGCGATATCGCCATTCAATTGAATCTGACCCGCGTGTCTGCTCCCATGTTTGTGGAATCGGCAAGCGGTCTGAACGACAATCTCAACGGCGTGGAACGCCCTGTTTCCTTCACCACCATGGGCGGTGCGGGAAGCGAGCTTGAAATCGTTCACTCTCTTGCCAAATGGAAGCGCTGTGCTCTCAAAGAATACGGCTTTGAAGTGGGCGAAGGGCTTTATACCGATATGAACGCCATCCGCCGTGATGAAGAACCCGATAACATCCATTCCTTCTTTGTTGACCAATGGGACTGGGAAAAGATCATCACCAAAGAAATGCGTACCGAAGAAACACTCAAACACGCCGTACAGCAGATCTACCGCGCCCTGCGCCACACCGAGAAATATATTGTAGATGACTACGATTTTATCGCGCCGCTTCTTCCCGAAAAAATCACCTTTGTTACTACGCAGGAGCTTGAAGACCGTTGGCCTGATGCCACCGCCAAACAGCGCGAATACAACATTGTCAAAGAGCACGGTGCCGTCTTTATTATGAAGATTGGCGGTGCTTTGAAATCCGGCAAACCGCATGACGGCAGAGCCCCCGACTATGACGATTGGGAACTCAACGGCGATATTGTTGTGTATTATCCCGTGCTCGACATTCCCTTTGAGATTTCATCCATGGGCATCCGCGTTGATGAAGAAGCACTCGCCCGCCAGCTCAAGATCCGCGGTTGTGAAGACCGTCTCTCACTTCCCTACCATAAAGCGCTTGCCGCGGGAGAGCTCCCGTACACCATCGGCGGCGGTATCGGTCAGTCGCGCATTTGTATGTTCTTCCTTCGCAAAGCACACATCGGCGAAGTACAGTCTTCTTATTGGCCTCAAGATGCCATCGATATCTGCAACGAAAAAGGCGTTACCCTTTTGTAAAACACCAACAGCCCCATACATCGAGTATGAGGCTGTTTTTATTTATCGCGGTAAAAGCTCACCCTCCAAAAAAGCAGTCACCCTTGCCATGGATTCATGAAATTCTCTGTCATCCGAGTTTTGAAAAATCAAAAGATCGTCCCCATCACTCAAAAGTTCAAGCTCCTTCGGAATCGAAAAATCGCACCCCGCAGC
>JAFQNZ010000282.1 GCA_017395715.1 Clostridia bacterium
CTCAAACGGCGGTGCTTCGTGAAGTTTCGGAAGAATTGGGGCTTACCTTAAAACCGGAAGAAGGAAAGCTTTACAAACGCTATAAACGTCTCTATCCAATCGGTGCGAAAGCGATTTGTGATGTATGGGTCTTTCGACGCGATGTGTCACTTGAGGAACTTGTGGTTCAAAATGATGAGGTCAGCGAAGTGAAGATCATTTCCTGTGAGGAACTTTTAGATATGCAAAACCGTGGCGTTTTCAGAAAACGCTACCCCTACATAGAAGAGCTGCTGAAAGAGCACGGATGTCTTGAATCGTAATTATGTATCACCGCCTTTGTGCGGTGATTTTTCTGCTATCTGAAAACTTTGTGAAGTGATTGACAAAAATAAAGATAGCATGTATAATAAATACAATATCAACCATTTTGGTAAATGAGAAAGGAATTGTTTATGATTCAGAACGATACGGCAAAAAGAGTGCTTCGCATGGCGGGTGGTTTTTTGGTGGCAACGCTTCTTAACTTTTTGCTCTTTTATTTGATGCTTCCTCCCATTAACATTTACAGCAGAGGTTTTTGGTTTTTCTTGATGCTTGTGCTGATCATCTACGGCGCGGTGATGGGCGCTTTCAATCTCGGTAAGAAAAAACAAAGGGAGTCGGCAAACTTTCATATCAAGGGAAAAAGCCATACGGTGAGTTTTGTCAAAAACAACCGCTTTTCGTTGATCTACACACTGCTCATTCCGATTCCTTTAATTGTTATTATTTTGGGTTCGCTTTTTTCTTCCACGCTTTTCAATGCCAAAAGCTATGCTGAGGTCATTGATGTGAAGGAAGAGGTGTTTGCCACCGATATGCCCGAAGTGGATCAGGTGACCAACATCGCGCTTTTGGATACGGTATCTGCCAGACGTCTCGGTACGCGCGAACTTGGTGTTTTGTCTGATGTTGTATCGCAGTTTGTTCTGAGTGATGAATATACCCAAATCAACTATCAGGGTAAACCCATGAAGGTCTCTAATCTCGAATACGACGGTTTGTTCAAGTGGCTGAACAACAGAGACAGCGGTATTCCCGGCTACATCATGGTCGATGCGGTCGGTAATAAGGCGGAGTATAAAAAGCTTACCAAAAATATGGTGTATTCGGAAAGTGCGTATTTTGGCGAAAATCTTGAAAGAAAGCTCCGTTTTGACTATCCCACCAAGATTTTTGACAACATCAGTTTTGAAGTGGACGAAGAGGGAAATCCCTTCTATATCGTGTCTTGTTCCTCTCCTAAGGTTGGACTTTTCGGCGCGATGGATATTTCGGAAGTCATCATCTTCAATCCGATTGACGGCAGCAGTGTGCGGTATGATGTGGAAGATGTTCCGAGCTGGGTCGATGTGGTATATGACGGCTATCTTGCTTGCGAAAAATACGACTGGAAAGGCTTGTATGCAGGTGGCTATTGGAACAGCATCATCGGTCAGAAGGAATGTAAGCAGACCACAGATGATTTTGGTTATCTGATGCTTGATGATGACGTTTGGTACTTTACCGGCGTGACATCGGTGACTGCCGATGAATCCAACATCGGTTTCATTCTCTCTTGTGCAAGAACAGGCGAATACAAATTCTATCCCGTCATTGGCGCAGAGGAATATTCGGCTATGGGCGCGGCAGAGGGTGAAGTGCAGGAAAAGGGCTATGTGGCTTCCTTCCCGGCACTTGTGAACATTGCGGGCGAACCTACCTATATCATGGTGCTTAAAGATGCCAACCAGCTTGTAAAGCTGTACGCGCTTGTTAACGTGGAGCAGTACAATCTTGTGGCAACAGGTGAAACACAGGCGTCTGCCATTTCTGCTTATGTCAAGCTCCTTTCGCAAAACGGCGTGGATATTTCCGATTCGGAAAACAATACCGAGAACTTTACCGAAGTCTCTGTTGCCGACGTTCAGATCCGCACATTGTCGGGAACCACATATTATTATCTTGTGACCGATGATAATAAAGTGTACCGCGTGGAGTTTAACGAAGCGAACGAAGGTATCTTCTTTGTAAAAGAGGGAAGCAAGCTAAAGGTTGCTGCAACGCTTAACGAGAAAACCGGCATTTATTCGGTTTACAGTTGGGAATTTATTCCTGAAAATAACTTAATGATACTCTTAACGCACACACAACATCAAGGGTTGTGTGTGCGTTTTTTTTGTAAGAATCTATTGACAAAGCATTGTTTTTGTGTTACAATCAAACATCATAAACCGTTGAAGCGGAGATAACGCCAATCACAGGACTATACAGAGAGCCCGCATGGCTGAGAGTCGGGTTAGATACCGTTTGGCAAATGGACCGCGGAGGGCGCAGTCAAAGGCAGTTTTGTCGAGTATTCTGCGACGTGAGGCACGCGTGAGTTGTCGGGGATATGTCTGTATCCCGAAAAGCGCACGGCTTCCTGCTGTGAATCAAGGTGGTACCGCGGATTATTTGTTCGTCCTTGACAGAAAGACTCTGTTAGGGGCGTTTTTTGTTTGCCCTTGACAGTATTTGGAGGTTGACATGGTACTTTTAACAAAACGATGGCGTTGTCTTATGTTACGATGAATGAAAGAATAACAGATTTATGATACAAGGAGAATAGAATTATGATTTATAACGGTATTGATTTTGATACGTATTTTAAGAATTATCCCGATAAAAACGGTTATTTTGGCAAGTATGGCGGCTCTTATATTTCGGAAGATCTGCAGGCAGCCATGAACGAAATCACCGAAGCTTACTTTACCATTGCCAAATCCTCGAAGTTCATCAGCGAGCTTCGCAAGATCCGCAAGGATTTTCAGGGCAGACCCACGCCGATCTCGCATCTCGAACGCCTTTCCACCAGCATTGGCAATGTGCAGCTGTACGTGAAGAGAGAAGATTTGAACCATACCGGCGCACACAAGCTGAATCACTGCATGGGAGAAGCACTCCTTGCCAAATATATGGGCAAGAAAAAGGTGATTGCTGAAACCGGTGCAGGTCAGCACGGCGTTGCTATGGCAACTGCCGCCGCGTATTTCGGTCTTGAATGCGATATTTACATGGGTTCTGTGGACATTCAGAAGCAAGCGCCCAATGTGGCAAGAATGAAGATTCTCGGTGCCAATGTGGTAGAAGTAACGCACGGTCTTGCGACCCTCAAGGAAGCTGCAGACGCCGCCTTTGAAGCATACAGCAAGGAATACAAAGATGCCATTTACTGCATCGGTTCTGTCATTGGTCCGCATCCGTTCCCGATGATGGTGCGCGATGTCCAAAGCGTTGTGGGTATTGAAGCGAGAGAGCAGTTTTTGGAAATGACAGGCGAGCTTCCCGATGCGA
>JAFQNZ010000283.1 GCA_017395715.1 Clostridia bacterium
CCTTTTTACACAAAATCAACTGTTTTGGCAGAAAAAAACGTGTTCGTTTTTCTATTTTGTCTTTTTCACCCTCTTCTTGCTCATAAATGCTGTTCGTTTTTCATTCCCGAACACAAACAAAAAAAGAGACGAATTATCAAAAATTCGTCTCTTGGCAACCGTATTTTTATCAAGTGGAGGATTTTCCCATAAACTTGCTGTTTCGAATCAACTTCGCCACAGATTTCGGCAAAACCTCATCCGGAACAACACCATTTTGGAGACAAGAACGCACCTCGGTGGAGGAAATTCCCTTTTGCTCCGTTGGTGCCACCCAAAGAATCGTTTCAAGCTGCGGGTTGCGCGTATGGTTATAACGCGCCATATCCATCTCATACGCCATATCTTTTTCATCCCGAACACCGCGAAATACAAAACCAATCCCCTTTTCGCGTGCATAATCCGCCACATAGCCATCACTCACATCCACACTCACGCAAGAAAGGTCTCGCTCGGCAAGCATCGCAGAAAGCATTTCGGAGCGCTCCGATTCGGAAAACAGATACGCTTTTTCTTGATTTCGAAAGACACACACCACAACTTCGTCAAACACACGTGCAGCTTCCGTAATCATTTCAAGATGTCCGATCGTCGGCGGATCAAAACTGCCTGTCACCAGTGCTTTTTTATTCATCCGCTTCGTCACCTTTTTTCACAAGAACAGTCAGATAAGACTTGGAATACCGTGCAAAACGTTTCACATACATTCCCTCCGCTTCAAACGGCGTATCCTTATCGCTTTCGCAAATCACAATAGCACCCTCGGCAAGAATATCCGCACGAATCAGTCTTGCCAACGCATCCTCCACCAAATTTGCCGCATACGGCGGATCAAGGAAAACAATATCAAACTTTTCTCTACCCTGAAAACCGCGAATAACCGCTTTGTAATCGGTGTTTAACACACGTGTCTTTTCATACAGCTTTGTTTTTTGCGCATTCTTTTTAATGATCTCACAAGCATCGCGGTCAATATCGGAAAGCACCGCCGAAGCTGCTCCGCGGGAAAGCGCTTCCAGTGCAAGCTGACCCGATCCGGCAAACAGATCAAGCACCTTTCTCCCCTCAAGATCGAATTGTATCATAGAAAAAAGAGCTTCTTTTACGCGTTCGGTGGTAGGACGTGTCACTTCGTCTCCCTCTAACGTCAAAAGCTTAACACTTCTTGCACTGCCTGTAATAATTCTCATCATAGTTCATTCCTCCTCCGTCTCTGAAGACGGCATCTCTATTTCATTGTCGTTCGGGTGAAAAAACAAATACACCCGCTTGGCATCTCGCGCACCGATGCCGCTCACCTTGGCAATCTCTTCTTCGCTCGCTTGCGAAAGGGCGCGTATCGTCTTGAAATGCGAAAGAAGCTTGATTGCCTTTTTCTGACCGATTCCTTCAATCTTCTCAAGCGAGGAATGGGTCAGGGTTTTGCTTGTCGCTTTTTGCATATTCTTTACCGCACAGCGATGCACTTCCTCTTGTATCTTATAAATAAAAACAAATACAGAATGTTCACGCGCAATGCTGATCTCCGATTCTTCATCGATCAGCGCACGCGTTTTATGAAATTCATCTTTCACCATGCCAAACACGGGTATATCAATTCCACGCTCTGACAGAATCTTTTTCACAACAGATACGTGTGTTTTTCCTCCATCCAATAGCAGAAGATCCGGCAAGGGCGTTTCTTCTGCGTGTGACAAGCGTCTGTCAATCGCCTCACGCATGGAAGCATAGTCATCCGGCGTTTCAGTAACACTTCGGATCTTGTAAAGACGGTAATGCTTTTTGTCAAACTTGCCGTTTTCGAGCGCAATGAGACCTGCCGTTATCGAATCACTTCCATAGTTTGAAATGTCAATTGCCTCAATTCGTTCAGGCACAACTTCAAGCCCAAGCATTTGAGCAAGACGAATCAGAATCTCATTGTCTCTCTCCGCTTCCGCATTGTATGCCGCCGCATGAATTCTCGCGTTTTCAGCAACCATATCACACAGTTTCTTGTACTCTCCGCGCAAAGGCTTATGCAGCGCAACTCTCCGCCCCTCTGTCAGAGATGAAAGATGTTCCCGTAAAAACAGAACATCCTCCTCTTCCACAGGCAAACCGAGATACACCGTTTTCGGAATATAATCGCGGCGCTCGTACATTGCCGCAAGGAATGATATCAACGATTCCCCGTCAACAAGCTTTTCCCCC
>JAFQNZ010000284.1 GCA_017395715.1 Clostridia bacterium
TCTTTCGAGAAGTCCCGTAAGCTCCTGCCATACAGCAACCTTTGTAGAGTTTCCGTAAGTATATGGAGGAGTTGAGAAGATGATGACCTCTGTGCCCGATGCCGCGATCTCTTCGGCGATGGTCTTTATGTCATCCCTTATCTGAACAGCTGTTCTCTGTCCCGAGATCTGATAAGGTCCGCTGTTGATGTCGTTGACACCGAAGCAGATCACGACCACGTCGTTCTGCTTCGCCTTATCTACCCATGCGGGGCTGTTCACCGCGTCGTTGGCACGCGCAAACCCCACACCGAGATTCCAAAAGCTGATGTCGGTCCCTGCCTTCTCGGCAATCTTGGCCGCCCAGAAGAGGTGCTTTCCGACACCTGTACCAATACCCATGGTGATCGAGTCACCGATAAAGCCAACTCTGAGCGCATTCTCACGCTTGGCACCGATCAGTGCAGGCATAGGTGCAGACTGCGTGGTAGATAGCGGACCCTTGCTGTAATCATACAAACGGCAAGAAGCGTTTTCGGAGTTTGTCGCGGCAATAACGGTGTATTCGACTGTCCACTCAAAAACAAGATAGTAACCCTCGGGGATATTCAGGGTGATCGCATCACTCCAAAACATCTCGCCTGCTTCAACGTCGCGCTCACGCTTGCCATCGAATGTCAGCGTCTTGACATCTTTGAGCTTGCCGTGTCCGGTTTCGGCTTGGAAAGTGCCCACCGAAGCGGAGAGGATTTTATACGCTTCTGTCGGCATATTGCGGTAGGAATGGCTTCCGTTGGAGAAGGTGCTGTCAACATTGTTTGAAAAATAGAATTTGTATTCCAGCTCGCCAAACTCTTGGATCTTGTAAACCCCTCTGAAAGTCTGTTGCACAGGCTTTCCGTCTGCCGATTTCAACGCATAGTTGCAGGAGGAGGGTGTAATGGAGTTGGATTGATAGATCTCAAAGTCGCTCTTAACCACCTCAACGGGCGGCTCTGTTGTTTCGGGGGCAACGGTTATGGTTTCCACCGTCGTGGACGGTGCGGTTGTTGTCACCGTTTCTTTGGGTTGTGCAATGGTCGTATCCCGCGTGCTTTCGCTTTCAGTCGGCTGATTCTGTCCGCAACCGACAAAAAGAATGACACAACTCAGGATAAGGAATATCAAAGAAGTAAAACGAAAGTGTTTCATAACAGTTCCTTTCGGTGTTTTGATAGATTCATTATACCACCAACACGCGGTAAGAGTCAATATTCAAATAAGAATTTGTAACCACCTCATCCGTCACTCGTAAACTCGTGACACCTTCTCCCACTGGAGAAGGCTTGGTGTAGCCGCTCGTTCTTATAAACAAATCTTAACTTGCCTTAATTGAATGTTAATGCGGATATATAAAGCCTTCTCCAGTGGGAGAAGGGGGACCGCGCAAGCGGTGGATGAGGTGTTCTTTAAAAGTATTGGCAACAAAGTGTTTTTTGATTTTATACGCTTGCCAAAACTAACCCTTGCTTTTTTGTAAAAAAAGATATATAATAAAACCATAAATCCTTTCAGAAAAGGAAGATTGTTATGAAAATTATCATCATCGGTTGCGGCACGGTGGGTGCAGGCATCTGTACGCAAATCGCGAAAGAACGCCACGACATCACCGTCATTGACGACCGCGAACAAGCCGTTTCGGATATTTCCAACACTTGCGACGTCATTGGCGTTGTGGGCAGCGGTATTGATCTTTCGGTGCTTCGCAAGGCAGGCGTTGAAACTGCCGACCTTGTGATCTCGGTCACACCGAGCGACGAGGTCAATCTGCTCTCTTGTCTTTCAGCCCGCAAGCTCGGAGCAAGAAACACCATTGCCCGCGTGGGCAACCCCGATTATGCCGAAATGCTCCAGCTTGTCAAGCAAGACATGGCGCTTGCCATGACGGTCAACCCCGAGCTTTCAGCCGCAAAAAAAATATACCGTATGCTTCGCTACCCGTCTGCTGCCAAGGTGGAAACCTTTTACCGCGGCAAAGTGGAGCTTGTGGAATTTGCCGTCACGGCAAACTCCCCTTTCTGCAACAAATCGCTGTTCGATCTGCGTTCTTCCTTAAAGGTGAATTTTCTCGTCTGCGGCGTTTTGCGCGAAGGAGAAATGATCATCCCTTCCGGTCCTTTTGTGCTGAAGGAAGGCGATATTATCGGCGTTACCGCATCGGATGAAGAGCTCAACCGCCTCTTCAAAGCGGCAAAAATATTCAAACAGCCCGCCAAAAATATCATCATTGTGGGCGGCGGTGCCATTACCTATCACTTAGAGGGTATGCTGAAAAAATCCAAAATCAACTCCACCATCATTGAAAGCGACAAATCGCGTTGCTATGAATTGACCGACACCTATGGAAGTACAGTTGTCTGCGACGACGGCACCAAGCAAGAGGTACTCTTGTCTGAGGGCATTGAACGCACCGATGCCTTTTTGGCTCTTGCCGACCGAGACGAGCAGAATGTCATCATGTCAATGTATGCGCAAAGCAAAAAAGTACCCAAAATCATCACGCTGATCCACAAGCTTTCCTACGTGGATTTCTTAACCGCAAGTGATCTGCAAAGCATAGTCACGCCGAAATCGATCACCGCGACCGACATTCTGCAGTATGTACGCGCGCTTTCGGACGATGCCGATTCCGAAATTGAAACGCTCCACAAGATCATGGACGGCAACGCCGAAGCAATTGAATTTTCCATCAAGCAAGACATTGAAGGCGTAACCGATATTCCGCTCAAAGACCTCCGCCCGAGAAGCGGCATTCTGATCGCCTGCCTGATCCGCGGCAGAAAAGTTGTCATTCCTTCGGGTCTTGACGCCATTCACAAGGGAGATACGGTACTCATCGTTACCACTTCCGACAAACAACTCACCAACATTAAGGATATTATCAAATAATGAATTATCGGATGATTGGCTATTTGCTCAGCATCATCATGCTGATCGAGGCGGCATTCCTGTCGCTTCCGATGATAACGGCATTTTGGTACGGCGAGAGCATCCTGCCCTTTTTATACACCATCGGTATCCTGACAGTCCTTGCCCTTCCCGCTTTGATTTTCAAGCCGAAGAATAAACAGATCTATGCCAAAGAAGGCTTTGTCTGCGTTGCCGCGTCTTGGATCGTGCTATCCGCCTTCGGCGCACTTCCCTTCGTGTTCAGCGGCGCCATTCCCCACTACATCGACGCCTTTTTTGAAACCGTTTCGGGCTTTACCACCACAGGTGCCACGATTCTTTCCGAAATAGAATCGCTTGGCCGCGGCATTCTCTTCTGGCGCAGTTTTACACATTGGATCGGCGGTATGGGCGTGCTCGTCTTCATGCTCGCCATTCTCCCGTCGGATGACGGACGCGCCATTCACCTTCTGCGTGCCGAAGTCCCCGGCCCCACCAAGGGCAAGCTGGTGCCCAAGCTCCGCCGCACCGCGCTGATCCTTTACGCGATTTATTTGGCTTTGACCGTCATCGAAGTCATTGCCCTTCTGATTGCCGGATTTCCGCTTTACGATGCCATTGTCACTTCCTTTGCCACGGCAGGCACGGGCGGCTTCTCGGTGATGAATGATTCGATCGCAGGTTACGCCAACCCCGCCGCCGAGTGGATCATTGCCGTCTTTATGCTGATCTTTGGTATAAACTTCAACATCTTTTTCTTCATTCTCATCGGTAAGATCCGCGATGTACTCAAAAACGAAGAGCTTCGCGCTTATTTTGCCATTGTTTTGGCGGCAACGGTTGCCATTGTGATCAATACTTGGCAGATGTTTGCAAGTGCCGGGGACGGCATCCGCGCTGCGTTCTTCCAAGTAGCCTCTATTATCTCCACCACAGGCTTTGTGACAGAACATTTTGAACTCTGGCCAACACTTTCCCTGACAGTCATCATTCTTCTGATGATCACAGGCGCGTGCGCCGGCTCAACGGCAGGCGGCTTTAAGATCTCGCGTATTCTGCTTGTCTTTAAGAATATTTTCCGTGAGATCAAACAAGTTGTCCGCCCGCGCTCGGTCAACCGTGTGCGCATGGACGGCGAGGTCGTACCCAACGAGACCATCCATACCGCAAGCGGCTATCTTGCGATCTATCTGTTCATCACCCTTGTCAGCTTGCTTCTCATTTCTTTTGACGGCTATTCGCTCGAAACCAACATCACCGCCACGCTCTCCTGCGTGAACAATGTCGGCCCTGCGCTTGGCTCGATCACACCGTTTGGTAATTTCAGCGACTTTTCAGTCTTTTCCAAGATCGTGTTCTCGCTCGATATGCTCTTCGGCCGTCTTGAGATCATCCCCATGATCATTCTCTTCTCCCCCTCTACGTGGCTGAAACGATAAATACAAAAAAGCAGAGTCGCATGACTCTGCTTTTTTGTGTTAATTCTTTCTTTTTTTGCCTTTGGTAAAGGCAAGTGTTTTTTGCGTATTGCCGAACACCACCATGTGGTCGCCGATCTCAAAGACATATTTGGCTGTCGGCGGGAAAACATTGCCGTCGGGTTTGCGAATGAGCAGCAGGTTGATGTCATATTTCTGCCGCGGATTGATCGACATCACATCAGAGCCCTTCCACTGTGCGGGCACTTCCAGCTCAAACA
>JAFQNZ010000285.1 GCA_017395715.1 Clostridia bacterium
ACGAATTCCCCGGCACTTTCACATCGGCGGTCAAAACTTCCCGTTCCTCGCCTCTTGCGCCGTCAAGACCGAACGAAATGGTAATGGCATCATCCACTTTGCGCATGATCCTTTCGTCAAGATGCCCCATCTTTTCTTTTAAGCGTTTCTTGTCAAGCGTGCGGATCTGTTCAAGGAGTATCACCGAATCCTTGGCAAGCCCGAACACATCCCTGTCCACCGTATCGCTACGGGATACGTCAATATGCGTGGGCAGTTTGTTTTTGCCAAGACGGCTTGTGATGGCGGCGGCAATCACGGTGGGACTGTATTTGTTGCCGATGTCATTCTGTACGATCAGGACCGGGCGAAGCCCGCCTTGCTCACTGCCCACCACAGGGCTCAGATCGGCATAAAAAATATCTCCGCGTTTAATCGTCATGTTCCTGTTCATCCTCTCTTGGTTGCCTTGTTTGCAACCCGAAGTCTTTTCGTGTTTCTGCTATTATTTTTACCATTCTCCATGCCTGTCTAAACATGGTAATCATTAGCATAAGAAAAAAACGCCCTGCCCTTTTCGACAAAAGAGTGAGGGCAGTTTCCTTCTCTACCAATATACGCCGAAAAGCCCCTTACGGTGAAAGCCTTGACTTTTCAAGGGAAACATGATATACTAAAGATAACACCTCTAAAAACAATAAAAGGAGACTATTATGAAACGTATTTTAACAGTCGCAGCGCTTCTTTTGATCGTAGCGCTCGCCCTTACCGCGTGCGGCGGCAAAGACAAAGATAAAGAATCCGTTTACGACATTCTTGATGACGCCATTGAAAAAACTGTCAATTCGCAAAAGAGCGAAAGCACCTCTGTTTGGGAAGAGGCACTGAATGGCGGCTCAATCGAAGCACTCCTCAACTATGAAGAGGATATCATCCCGATCAAAACCATCTCGGGCAAATACTATTACGGCAAGGATTCCACCGCATCTGTTCTTTCTTTTGCTCTGTTCTCGGGCGAAAAACTTGATCTTTCGACGTTTAGCGACAAAGATAAAGCCGTTTTTGTCTGCTCGGCACTTGCCGGTGCTTACGGATTTACCACCGAAGGTCTGATTGATTTTATTTCCGAATTGCTTTCCGGCACACAGGTCAGCGGCAACAATACCATCACCGCATCCGCCGAAGATCTTACCAACGCGCTTGAAAAACACGAAAAGGAATTCAAAGATATTCTCGAATACCGTTTCCCGCTCATGATGCAAGAAGCGGAAAGCAGTTTGAATTTCTCTTTCATGATCTCGAACACCAATGTAAAGCAGTTCCTTAACGACGTTCTCACCGTTCTTGAAAAAGATACCACTTTCAAGCAGGCTCTTGTGGAGTACGCCACTGCCATGGGCGAGCCGATGACAAGCGCAGAGCTTGACGCCATGCTGAAAGAGTCACACGGCGGGCTTGACGAGCTTGATGAAGAACCCTTCGAAGCTGCTGTTTCGATCACCGCATCCAAGGATCGCATCATCAACAGCGCTTCTGTGACCGTATTTGAAGACGGCAACACTGAAAGCGGCGCACTCGCACCCAAGAAACAGATCGCAAGAGTTCTCATCTCCCTGCCCGCAAGCGGCGGCTTCAACATCGAAGCCACAGTTGACGGTCAAACCGTCACGGTAGGTTACACCGTCACCGAGTTTGGCACGGTAACCAAGGAAGTGCTTTCGATTGGTACCATGGGTATCACACTCACCCCTGTCACCTTCACTTATGACAGTGCAAACGGCGATTACGAACTCAAACTCGAAATCCCCGGTACCTTCTCTGCCACAGCAAGCGGAAAATACACCGCCACCAAGAAAGAAGCCACCCTCACCGTTTCGTCGATCAAAATGACCATTTCGCCCGGCTACGATGTAAGTGTGCCCGAAAATCCCCTTGCCGGCTTAACAGGTCAAACCATTGATCTGCCCATGACCCTCACCGTAACCGCCAAGGCAAGCGATACTGTACCCAAAGCCCCCACAAGCTACAAGGATATTGCCAAACTCAGCGAAGAAGAACTGATCGAGCTTGAAGAAAAGATTATGAACGACCCCGTTATCCTGACCTACATCGAAATGATCGAATCTCTTTTTGCCGACAGTAACTTAGAAGATTTCCCCATTGCAGAATAATCAAAACCGCTTTTGCCAACTCGGCAAAAGCGGTTTTTCATTATGATTCACAAATCAATTATTCCTAAGGTATCAATGCCCTCCTCATCCGTCTTTGCATAGGGCAAATCCACCTTCTCCCCCGGAGAAGGTCTTGACAGGAATGCCTCTTCAAACAAACAAGTATAAGGATCTATAATTGATAGAAAAAGAATGATTTACGCCACAGCCTTCTCCGGGGGAGAAGGTGGCGCGCGGTTTATCCGCGTGCCGGATGAGGAGGGCATTACGTTGACAAGAAACCTTGATTTGAAAATCAGATAATACCTAAGGAAATCTCATAACTATCCTAATAGTTTTTGCATTTTTCACAAAAGCGGTTTTCTTCTTGACAGGCAGAAAAAAGCGTGATATAATGGCGTTGCGACACAATCACATAGTCTCTCATCCACGGGGAAATACTTTGGTAAAAAGTGCTTCTCCTTTTACTCATGCCCGTGGATAGGTAGAGATTGTGTCGCAACAATAAGGGGTACACTTTTTCAGCGCATCCCTCGGGGTGCGCTTTTTTATCTGAAATTCGGGAGGTTTTATGGTCAAGCGTGTTGTTGTGGCGGGATGTCGGTATTTTAACGATTACACTGCCGCCAAAAAATTTATTGAACAGGCAATCAGCGAGATCAGAGAAAGCTTTGACCTTGTGTTCCTTTCGGGCGACTGCGCGGGTGCAGATCAGCTGGGTGAGCGCTTTGCCAAAGAAAACGGCTTTGCCGTTGAACACTTCCCTGCCGATTGGCAAGCCTTTGGCAAAAGCGCAGGACCGATCCGCAACAGACAAATGGCAGATGCCGCCGATTACGTGATCTGCTTTTGGGACGGCAAAAGCCGCGGCACGGCATCCATGATCAACTACGCCAAAAAACTCGGCAAGCCTGTGAAGGTGAAGATGATATAAGAACAAAAACAAGGTGCAGGGGCAATTCATGAACGCCCCTGCGCCTTGTTCGATTAGGCCAAAACATGATTTGATTCGTAGGGGCGACCCTGCGTGGTCGCCCGTCA
>JAFQNZ010000286.1 GCA_017395715.1 Clostridia bacterium
GATGAGGAGGGCATTTTTAAGATAAAAAAGGAACCCATTTTGATGGATTCCTTTTGTTATGCAGTTTATTTCGCCACGATGGTTTCGGCAAGGGCGAGGGCTTCTTCCACTTTGGAGATATCCTTACCGCCTGCCATAGCGCTGTCGGGACGGCCGCCGCCGCCACCGCCGCACACCATTGCGACTTCTTTCACAAGCTGACCTGCTTTGATACCGCCCGATACGGCATTCTTGCCGCAGGAAGCGATGAAGTTCAGCTTGCCGTCGTTGACAAGCGCGATGATAGCAATCGAATCGGCATCATTTGCGCGCATATTGTCGCAAACCGAGCGGACAGCATCGGCAGATACGCCTTCTACCTTAGCAGAGAGGAAGTTGTATGCGCCGACCTTTTTGGTGGAGGAAAGGAGCGAGGAAAGCTTGACTTCTGCCATAGCGGCTTCAAGACGGGCAATTTCGGCATGTGCGTCCTTGAGTTCAGCCATGATCTGTGCAGTGCGCTTGACAAGGTCGGCAGGGTTGGGAAGCTTCATTTCCTTGGCGGAGGAATTGATGGTGTCTTCCTTTTCTTCCAGAACCGTGAGAACGCCAAGACCTGTGGTGCCTTCGATACGGCGAACGCCTGCGGCAACGGATGCCTCGGTGAGAATCTTGAAAAGACCTGCTTTTGCGGTGTTATCGAGATGAGTACCGCCGCAAAGCTCGCAGGAATCGTCACCCATCTTCACAACGCGGACGATCTTGCCGTACTTTTCGCCAAAGAGTGCCATAGCGCCGTAGCTCTTGGCGGTTTCGGGGTCGGTTTCGATGGTTTCTACCACAGAGCCTTTGAGGATGTAGCTGTTGACTTCGGCTTCTACAGCGGCGAGTTCTTCGCGGGTCATAGCGGCAAAATGCTTGAAGTCGAAGCGAACGCGGTCGGCGTCAACGTACGAGCCTGCCTGCTCAACGTGGTTGCCGAGCACTTTGCGGAGTGCTGCCTGCAAGAGGTGAGCCGCCGAGTGGTTGCGCTTGATGGCGTTACGTCTTTCGGTGTCGATGGCGGCATGAACCGTATCGCCAACCGAAACGGGAGCATCGCCCTGTGCGAGAATGTGGATATACACGCCGTCAGACTTTTTGGTGTCAAGAACGGTGAAGGTGTTGCCATTGACAGTGATCACACCAGTGTCGCCAACCTGACCGCCGCCTTCGCCATAGAAGGGGGTCTTATCAAGAACCAGCGAGAAGTCGCCTTCGGTTACGGTGTCAACCAGCATATCGTCTGCGATGATGCCGATGACTTTGGCATCGGTTTCGGTTTCGGTATAGCCGACAAATTTGGTTTTGGGAAGGTCGGCGAGCAGATTCTTCGACGCATCGCTCCAACCGCTGATATTGGCTCTTGCGGCTCTTGCACGTGCCTTCTGTTCAGCCATCAAAGCGGCAAAGCCTTCTTCGTCAAGAGTGAGATTGCTTTCTGCGGCAATTTCACGGGTTAAGTCGATCGGGAAGCCGTAGGTATCGTAAAGACGGAAAGCGTCCTCGCCCGAAAGGGTGGTCTTGCCTTCGGAAACAGCTTTTTCGATGATGCCCGAAAGCATATCCGAGCCTTGGTCGATCGTCTGATTGAAGCGTTCTTCTTCAATGCGGATGACCTTTTGGATGTAATCGAGCTTTTCGGTGAGTTCGGGATATTCGGAATAGTTTTCTCTTGCTACCACAGCGGCAACGTCGGCAAGGAAAAGACCCTTGATGCCGAGCATTCTGCCGTGACGGGCAGCGCGGCGGAGCAGTCTTCTCAGCACGTAGCCGCGACCTTCATTGGAAGGCACAACACCGTCGCATACCATAAAGGATGAGCCGCGGATGTGGTCGGTGATGACGCGCAGCGAAATGTCGCTCTTCTGATTTTCGCCGTAGGTGATGCCTGCCTTGTCGATGATCGACTTCATGATGTTCTGTACGGTATCAACCTCAAAGAGGTTGTTCACACCCTGCATGATGCAGGCAAGGCGTTCAAGGCCCATACCGGTGTCGATGTTGGGGCTGGCAAGGCGGGTATAGTTGCCCTTGCCGTCGTTATCAAACTGTGTGAATACGAGGTTCCAGAATTCCATGTAACGGTCGCAGTCGCAGCCGGGCTTACAGTCGGGCTTGCCGCAGCCGTATTCTTCGCCGCGGTCAAAGTGAAGTTCAGAGCAGGGACCGCAGGGACCTGAGCCGTGTTCCCAGAAGTTGTCCTTCTTGCCAAGAC
>JAFQNZ010000287.1 GCA_017395715.1 Clostridia bacterium
CCGCATTATACCATTCTCTCTTGGCAAGACGGAAAAATAACCACCTCACCCCTGCCCCATAAACTCAAACAGTTTGCCACGTAAATCCGCAAAAATTTCTGTCGTTTGAATAAAAAATTTCGTGAACACCTCATCCGTCACGCTGCCGCGTGCCACCTTCCCCCACTGGGGAAGGCATGGCAAACACCATTCTTCTAAACAATCAAATGCAGATTAGCAATCATTGATTCTACAAAAGTTCGTTTACAGAAGAGCCTTCTCCAGTGGGAGAAGGTGGATTTGCCGTAGGCAAAGACGGATGAGGTGTTCGGACACAGTTCTCGCTCACTCCAATCAAAGCAATAAACAAATCATTTTTACCTCTTTCATTGCCACCCTCTTGACAAAAGAGGGTTTTCGTGTATAATAGCATTCGGTGAGTTCGAAACCTTCCTCACCTAAAACAAAACTAAAGGAGCTTGTGCAGGCGCTATAGCCTCACAAAAAAGAACCATGAAACGATCAAGCACCAAACGCAAAGCACACACCCTCTTTCTCCTATACGCCGCCGTCATCGGCGCGCTGTACGCCGCTCTCACCTTTGTCTTCGGCGCGTTTTCCTTCGGCATGATCCAGTTCCGCGTCTCGGAGGTCCTCACAATTCTTCCCTTTTTCACCCCTGCCGCCATCCCCGGTCTTACGGTCGGATGCCTTGTGGCAAATCTCATAACAGGCAATATTTTCGACATCATCTTCGGTACACTTGCCACCTTAGTCGCCGCCCTTCTTTCTTACCTATTCAGAAAAAACAGCTTCCTTGTCACCATCCCGCCTGTTGTGATAAATGCGCTTGTCATCCCCTTTATCTTAAAATTCACCTATCCCGACTGCGAGGGCGAAGCCCTTTGGCTGATGATGCTTACAGTCGGCGCAGGGCAAGCCCTTGCCTGCTGTGCGGTCGGCTATCCGCTTCTTCTCACCCTGAAAAAGCGCGGAACACGCCTGTTTACTATCAAATCATAAAAAAATAGCGGAGTTCTGTTGATCGACAGAACTCCGTTTTTGTGTTTTGAGCAAATGATTGATACCTCGTAGGGGAGGATATCATCCTCCCGCCTTTTTTATCTCACTCCGCTTTTCGTTTTTGTGCTTCGGCAAGCGCTTTGGCAACAGCAAGATCTTTCACCTTCATCAGGCGCACCGTGTTGCCGCGCTCGTTTTCGTCAAGCTTCATTTTGATCGTGCGGATGCTCTCCTGATACTGCGGAATCATGATATATTCAAGCGCATTCACGCGGCGGCGTGTTTTTTCAATCTCCTCGGCAAGCATCTGCGCGGTCTTTTCAAGCTCAGCCAGCTTAACAAGATCGGGTAAAAGCTCCGAAAGCTGCGCGATCGCCGCATCAAGCTCACCCGAAGTAAAAGCAAAACCGTAGCTTTGACCGCCCGCACCGACCTCGTGCAGGGTAAAATCAAATACCGGCACGTCCACACTCATCATGTTGCGGTAAGAGACCGAAAGCGAGCCTTCGGTTTTGGGGAGCATCAAGGCTTCTTCCAGCATCTTGCGCGACGAGAGCGATGCCGCAATGCTCATCGAAGCATGCACCGTCATGAGGCGCTTTTCCACCTCTTCGCGCAGTTCCTTGTTGGCACGCACGATATCGAGAAACTGCTTCATGAGTTCGTCCCGCTTGTCTTTTAACAGCTTGTGTCCGCGACGTGCGGTGGCGAGCTTGCCTTGCAGCTTTTTCATTTCCATACGGGTGGGATTCACTCGCATTTGAGCCATGGCTAAGATCCTTCCTTTGGTGAATCAAATTGGCTTACGCCTTGTTATCGGGGTGATACTTTTCAATCAGCTGCGGCTTGATTCGCTTCAGCTCGCTCTTCGGCAGAATCGAAAGCAGCTTCCAACCAAGGTCAAGCGTTTCTTCAATCGAGCGATCCTCGGTAAAGCTCTGATTGATATACTGCTTTTCAAACTCGTCCGAGAATTTGGCATATAAGCGGTCAACAGGGGTCAAAGCCGCCTCGCCAAGCACCACCATCAGTTCTTTGGCTTCCTTACCGCGCGCATAGGCGGCAAACAGCTGGTTCATGGTCGGCGCGTGGTCCTCGCGCGTTTTGCCCTCGCCAATACCTTTATCCTTCAGACGCGACAGCGACGGCAGCACGTCCACAGGCGGCATGTAGCCTTTGCGATACAGCTCGCGCGACAGAATGATCTGTCCCTCGGTGATGTAGCCTGTCAGGTCGGGGATCGGGTGGGTCTTGTCATCTTCAGGCATGGTGAGGATCGGAATCATCGTGATACTGCCTTCCGAGGTCAGCTTGCGTCCCGCCCTTTCATACATGGTGGCAAGGTCGGTGTAAAGATAGCCGGGATAGCCGCGGCGTCCGGGCACTTCCTTGCGCGCCGCCGAAACCTCGCGGAGCGCTTCGGCGTAGTTGGTAATATCGGTGATGATAACTAGCACGTGCATACCGTGATCAAACGCTAAATGCTCGGCGGCGGTCAGCGCCATACGCGGCGTTGTGATACGTTCAATGGCAGAGTCGCTGGCGAGGTTGATAAAGAGGACCGTCCTGTCGATCGCACCTGTTTTCTTAAAGTCATTGGTAAAAAAGTCGGCTTCTTCAAAGGTAATACCCACAGCGGCAAACACCACCGCGAATTTGTCATCCTTACCGCGCACCTTTGCCTGACGCGCAATCTGCGCCGCAAGATTCGCATGAGGCAAGCCCGATGCCGAAAAGATCGGCAGCTTCTGTCCGCGCACCAAGGTATTGAGTCCGTCAATTGTGGAAACACCCGTCTGAATAAACTCGGAGGGATAGGCGCGTGCGGCGGGATTCATCGGCACGCCGTTGATGTTCAAGGTCTTTTCGGGAATGATGCGTGGACCGCCGTCGATCGGCTCGCCCATGCCGTTGAAAACGCGTCCGAGCATATCGGCAGACACGGGAAGCTCTACCCCGTGACCCGAAAAACGCACCTTGCTTTCGGCAAGATTGATACCTGCGGCGGAATCAAACAGCTGAACGAGCACATTCGAGCCGTCCACTTCCAAAACACGGCAACGGCGCACTTCTCCGCTTGGCAGTTCAATTTCACCAAGCTCGTCGTATTTCACGCCCTCAACCTGCTTGATCAGCATCAAAGGGCCTGCAACTTCTTCTATGGTTTTATATTCTCTGATCATACAGGATCATCCTTTCTGTTCGGTAAGTGCTAAAAGCTCGCGGTCAATCTGCGCCTTGATCGAGGCAAACACCTCATTCACCGCACTTTCGGCAACACTCTTGGCTCGGCCGATCGCTTCACGGCAAGGAAGCTCGGCAATCGCATCGATATTCACACCCGCATCGATCGCACGCTTGGCGGCTTCCCCGAAATAGAGGATCAGATCAGAAAGTGCCGCTTGCTTTTCAAGCGAAGCATAGGAGTCGCCCGTGTCAAACGCATTCTGTTGCAAATAGTCTTCACGAATCGAACGCGCCACTTCAAGTGTCAGGCGGTCGGAAGAAGAGAGCGCATCCACGCCGACAAGCTTTACAATTTCCTCAAGTTCGCTTTCCAGCTGCAAAAGTCGCATCATTTCCGAAACGTTGCGACTCCATTTACCCGACACACGCTGTGAGAACCAAGGGTCAAGTCTATCGCGGTAGAGCGAATAGGAGTTCAGCCAGTTGATCGCGGGGAAATGACGGCGGTAGGCAAGCGAGGAATCAAGTCCCCAGAACACTTTTACAATGCGGAGCGTTGCCTGTGTAACAGGCTCGGAAAGGTCACCGCCGGGAGGCGATACCGCACCGATCGCGGCAACAGCACCCTCACGCCCGTCTGAACCCAAGCAAACAATTCTGCCCGCGCGCTCGTAGAACTGTGCAAGACGCGAGGCAAGATACGCGGGATAACCCTCTTCGCCCGGCATTTCTTCCAAACGGCCGGACATTTCACGAAGCGCCTCTGCCCAACGGGAAGACGAGTCGGCAATCACCGCCACCGAATAACCCATATCGCGGAAGTATTCAGCAATCGTGATGCCTGTGTAGATCGAAGCCTCGCGCGCCGCAACCGGCATATCCGAGGTGTTGGCAATGAGAACGGTGCGCTTCATCAAAGCTTCCCCGCTTCTCGGGTCTTTCAGTTCGGGAAATTCGCGAAGAACGTCGGTCATTTCGTTGCCGCGCTCACCGCAGCCCACGTAAACCACAATGTCCACGTCACTCCACTTGGCAATCTGATGCTGTACCACCGTTTTACCGCTTCCGAACGGACCGGGCACGCAAGCCGTACCGCCCTGCGCCAGGGGGAAGAAGGTATCAATCGTGCGCTGTCCTGTGATCATCGGAATATCGGGCGGCAGCTTTTTCGCAAAAGGTCTTGCGCGGCGCACGGGCCACTTTTGCATCAGCGTAATATCAATAATCTCACCGTTATCTTTTTTCAGTTTGCCAATCACATCGGTCACGGTGTAATCGCCGCTTGACAAACTTTCAATCACACCCGAAAGACCGGGCGGCACCATAATCTTGTGAAGCACCGAAGGGCTTTCCTCCACCGTGCCGTATATATCGCCCCCGCTGACTCTGTCGCCGGCTTTTACGGTGGCGGTAAAATGCCACACCTTTTCGCGCGAGAGCGCGGGAACATCACTGCCCTTAATGATGTTAGGGCCGTAGATTTCAAAAATTTTGTTCAAAGGGCGCTGAATGCCGTCATAAATGCTTTCGATCAGACCCGGACCGAGTTCTACCGAAAGAGGCGCACCCGTAGAGACCACGCGGTCGCCGCGGCCAAGCCCTGCGGTTTCTTCATATACCTGGATCGAGGCGCGGTCCTTGTGCATTTCAATGATCTCACCGATCAGCTTGGCTTCACCCACGCGAACCACGTCGAACATATTGGCTTCTCGCATACCCTCGGCGATCACCAAAGGACCCGAGACTTTTACGATTCTTCCTTCAACCATATCCGTTACCTTTTTCCTTTTTGCTGTATTTTAATCTTTGAAGAGGATATCGGCACCCACGGCGCGCTCCACCGACTTTTTAATATTGGCAAGCCCGTAGCCTGTTGCCCCTTCCTTGCCGGGGATCGTGATCACCGACGGCAAGGGGGAATCTTTGTATGCCGAAATCGCATCGGGAATCTCCTTGGCAAAGCGTTCTGTGATAAACAGAATGGCAAAATTCTCGTCAGCCATCCTTTTAAGCTCTTTTGCCGCTTCCTCGGCAGTTTCGCAAGTCACCACCGTAAAGCCGACTGCCATAAAGCCAAGCACGCTTTCACTGTCCCCGATCACACCGATCTTGTATTCCATCAGAGTACCCTCAGTCTTTCCTGTACAAGTGCGCTGTCAAGCCCCGCTTTTTTGGCGGCAAGAATGATGCGGATGTTTTTGGCTTCAAATTCGCGTTTCACCAAAAACGCGGCGATCACCTCCGCCCCGTAGGTGGCAAAGGCTTCCTTTTTCACAGACGCAATATAGATGTCGTCCGCCCGCTTTTCAAGAATGGCAAGCGAGAGAGAGTCAAACGCCGCAAGCGGAGCATACGTACTGCCGGAGAGCGCGCGGGATGCGCGTTCTTTGCCGTCTTTGAATGCGGCAGCAAACCACTTTTCACCCAAAGAGCCGCCCTCCAAAAAGAAGCGGAAAAAGCTTTCCTCAGCACCTTGACCCATACGAAGCACGCGAACAAAGGTCAAAAGATTCACAAGGTCGATCTTGGTTTTCACAAGCGCGGTAAAGCTCTTTTTGGAATAGCTCTCTGCCGTTTTCAGCATATCGCTGTAGCAGGCTTTGTCGAGTAAAATATCGATCTGTTGCGGATCTTTGGTTGCCGCATACACCGAAATGGCCTTTTTCGCCGCCTTGCCCATTTCTCTCGGCAGCTTTGAAAAATCGCGCTTTGCCACCATATCGGCAATGTCTTTCTCGCTGAATCGGCCAAGCGCCATGTAGAGCCGCCCGAAATCTTCATTTCGAAATTCTGCCTTGATCGCACTTTTCAAGTTGTGGCAGTCGTAGCCGTAGCGCAAAAAGGCAAACACGTCGGTGTCGGGTACACTCTCACTCACAAGCGCATACGCCCTCTCAAGATAGCCGTCAAGCATAGCTTCCACGTTGACGTTTCCTTCTTTGTCGCGGATGAGTTCAAATCCGTTTTCCGAAAGGAAGCGAAGCGCGGCATCATAATCGCGCATCGCCGCAAGACGCTCCATGCCGTCCCCGCCCATAAACGAAGCTTCACGGGCTTTGGCACGGGCAGAGGCGTATATATAATCTTCATCGCGCACACGGGCGCGTGTTTTTAACAAGAACATAAACCGTTCTCCTTACAGTTTACCTTATGCAAAGAGGATGCGATAGACCTCACCCTCAAGAGATGCTTTCTCTGAAGCAATCAGCGTTTTCAGCGAAGAATCCATGCGGATATCCCCCGCTATGAGAACAAATCCCGAGCCGATTTTCTCGTCCGCTTCGGCAAGAGATAGCGTCTTGCCCTCGGCGGTAAGTTTTCCCGAAGCAGAGGCGATCAAAGCCTCACCGTACGAAATGTCACGCTTTGCCATGGCAAGAGAAAGATTTGTTTCTTTCACAAAATCATCCCCTTCATATTGGGCAGAAAGACGCTCAGCGGCAAGATAATCGTCTAAAGCGCAGGACAAAAGATGCGAAAGAAGCTTGCAATACGCTTCTTCATTTAGTGCCTCAAGAGCTGCCAGCGCCCTTGCAAACGCCTCTTCCACAAGCTCGCCTTTTTGGAACAAAAGCTGATTGCGCTTGTGATTGGCGGCGGCAGACACGGCGCGCTCATACGAGACGGCACTTTCCTTTTTTGCCTTTTCCTCGGCGGCAGCAAGGATCGCTTTCGCCTTTTCTTCATAGGCCGAGCGGATGGCAGATGCTTCCGCTTCGGCTTGTTTCATCATCGCCGCTCTTTCCTCTTCGGCACTTTTGGCTATGGTCTCTGTGATAATATCGATCCCGCTGACAATTTCCTGTCCCGGACGCAGAGTTTCCTGTTTCATATCAATCACCATGACTTTCGTTTACGAAAGCCTTCCTTTCTGGGGGAATTGGGCAGGTTTTGCGGAGCAAAATTTTAGCGAAGAAGGATCAAAAGCACCGAAATCAGAAGTGCCAAAATCGCATAGGTTTCCACCACGGCGGAATAAATGATCGCTTTGACAAACTGATCCTTTTGCTTTGCTACCATCTGCATACCGGCAGCGGCAACTTTGCCCTGATGGATCGCGGAAATAAGGCCCACCACAGCAATGGGAAGGCAAGCAAAGAGATAATACATACCGTCTTCTACCGAAGGAGCCGTACCGCCCATAACGCCGTTTTTGATCATCACAAGGAATGCCGCGATAAAGCCGTAAATACCCTGGGTTGCGGGGAGCGCTTCGAGCGCAATGAACTTACCCGAAAGAGAGGGGTCTTCGGCAACCACGCCCGCGGCGGTCTGACCTGCAATACCAACGCCCTTGGCAGAGCCGATACCGGCAAGAGTCACAGCAAGGAACGAGCCGATCAGCGAAAGAACTGTGCCGCTCTCAAAAAAGCTCCACAGCGAAAGCTCGCCTCCTCCCTCAGCAGGAGCGGCAAAAGACGGAACAGCCATCAGGCAAACCAAAATCAAAAGGGAAAATGTCAAAATCAAAGTTTTCTTTTTCATAATATCCTCCAAAATACCGCAAAGGCGCGGTTTTCATTCAAAATTTGATCACTCACTCGTCGTAGTGAATGTTGGTATAAGATGCAACAGGCGTCAGCGGCTTAAAGGGTCTGCCGCCGTCCTCGTAGAATCTGCCGAAGAACTCAATATATTGCAAGCGTCCGTCGTGAACAAAACAGCCGAGCAGATTGAGCGCAATGTTCAAAAGATGTCCACCGAGCAGGATGATGGGTAAGAATATCCAGCCGATCACCGTCATCACAGAAAATTCGGGTGAGATCATCAAAGTGGCAATGATGTTCACCACATACGCAATGACTGTGGACGAAAGCCCCAGCGCCATGATACGAAGATAGGAAGCAAGGTCGGAGGCATAGCCCACAATATCGTAAAGACCGAGCAGTCCGCCCGTGACTTTTCCAAAGATACCCTTTTTGGCGCGCCCCGCAGTTGCCACCTTCAGAACAAGCGAGCCCACAAGAACAACCGTGCCGATCGGTCCGTCAAGAAGCGCAAACAGCGCAATGCCGATGAAGATCACGTACCATAAACCAATATCAAAGATCGCCGCAACCTTGTCACCGCTCTTCCAGAGCATATACATCTTAATGCCCATGGCGGTAAAGATCTGCAGAACACCGACCACAAGCGAAATGCCAATGAAAATAAAGATGCCCGAGCTGTCAAGCAGATCAAGACCCGGCATGGCAAAATCAACACCAAAACCGCTCAGCGCGATCTGACCCGGCAGACTTCCGAGATAGCCGCCGAATAAAATACCCGACAGCGTACAGGAAACGCCGCATATCCCAAACAGCGAGATCAGCTGTTTTGCTCCTTTGCCGAGGTCAAGCTTTCGCACGGCAAACAGGCAGCCGGCAGATAACAGCAAACCGTACACCACATCTCCCAGCATCAAGCCGAAGATCACAAAGTAGAAGACCGACATGATGGGCGTGGGATCGTACGAGCCGTACTGCGGCAAAGAATACATTTCAATCACCGACTCAAACGGACGGAATAGCTTCTTGTTGTCAAGAAGCACAGGCACGTCCTCACCCTCTTCGGGGTCGTCAAGCGCATAGGAGCAAACAAAGTCCGAAAGCACCTCTTTCAGCTTTGGGATTGCCTTTTCGGGCACCCAGCCCTTGAGCATCACACAAAAAGTGCCTTCCACCAAACGCTCGGCAGTTTCAAGACGAGCCATGCGTGTTTCGTTCAAGTCGTAGGCAAGCTCCAAAAGCGTGCGCCCCTCGGCAAGCGCCGAAAGGTCTTGCTTCAGCTTCATTTTCTCTTGCAAAAGACACTCGGCTTCCCTGTCGATCTGTTCCAGTGCCTGGGCAAAACTTTCCGCCTGCCTTTCGGCAGAAAAATCAATCCGCACAAAGCCGCACCGCAAGGCACGCATCAAAAACGCTTCGGACGCTTTGGCAAGTACCACGGCGTAAACATACACTCTTGTATCATCCGCCGAAGCTACCGTGATCTGCCAACCGAGATTGTCTTTTGCCATTTCTTCCCCAAACGCTTCACAAGACCTTGCCGCAAGACTTCCGAAGAATACGTTTGTCCGCTCGGTCTTTTTCAGCGTGGGCGAAAGATTCAGCGAAGCAAACGGCAGGTAAGCTTCGCGCTCTGTCCCGATGCGCTCATATGCCGTTTGCGTTTTGTCAAGTAAGTCGGTTTTGTCAAGTACATCGCGGGCAAGTGCCAGCGCTTCACCAAGCGTGTCTTCGGGGGAATCGTAAAGCGACGCCGACGAAGTCTTTTTGGGTGAAAACAAGCCTTTTTCGGGCTTGACATAAGGCATGAGCCGCCGCCTTGCCTCGCTAAAGAGGCTTTTCGCTTCCCGCGCTTCTGTGAGAAGCACTTCGCGCCGGGTGGGCGAAAAATCGGCATCGTCAAGAAAACCCTTTCCCATATCCGAAATTTCAAGACAGCCTGCCCATGTCAGCTTGTTGATCAAAGCATCGGTGTCCTCTTTCTTTGCCACAAGCGAAAGCTTTTTCATTCTGCTTATCGCCATACGCCACCGACTCTTTCTAAGATCAAGGCAAC
>JAFQNZ010000288.1 GCA_017395715.1 Clostridia bacterium
TCATGCCGTGTGACATGAGGGTTTTATTCAAAGCTGTGCTTTTTGATTATTCGGCAGGGTAAACGCTTACGCGCTTTCTGTCCTTAGTTGCGTGCTCAAATTTAACGGTTCCGTCGATCAGAGCAAAGAGTGTGTCATCCGATCCGATGCCGACATTCTTGCCGGGGTGGATGTGAGTGCCTCTCTGTCTTACGATGATGTTGCCTGCAAGGACCTGTGCACCGTCAGCCTTCTTGACGCCAAGACGCTTCGATTCAGAGTCTCTGCCGTTCTTGGTAGAACCGACACCTTTTTTATGAGCAAAGAATTGCAAACTGATTCTCAACATACCAGTGATACCTCCGTTACGTAATTGTTCCTTATTCTTCGACTTCGCTGACATCGATGTAGTCGTAATATTCTTCGAGCAGATCGTTGATTTGCAGATAGAAAGCGTACATAGCGCCTGAAACCGCAAAACGTTTTTTTTCGTCGCTTTCAAATTCGGAAAGCGCGCCTCTTGCGAAGAATGTGATGTCTGCCGAGTCATCGTCGATGGTATATTCGACGTCCGAGGCAAAGGAAACCTCGATGGCGTTGATCAACAGCATGGTCATGGCCGAAAGGGCGGCACAAAGGATATCGTCTCCTTCTTCGCCAAAGCCTGTGTGGCCTGTTTCGCGAAAGCCGTAGTAAACGCCGTCACGTTTGTAGAAAACGAATTTTGTCATAGCCGGACATTAAAGGGAAATGGTTTCGATCTGAACTTTGGTATAAGGCTGTCTGTGACCGATCTTCTTCTTCTCGTTCTTCTTAGCCTTGTACTTGAGAATGTGGATCTTCTTGCCCTTACCGTTCTTAACAACAGTTGCGGTAACAGTTGCCCCTGCAACATAGGGAGCGCCTACAGTAAAGTCACCCTCTGCCTTGGATACGGAAAGAACCTGGTCGAAGGTAACGGTTTCGCCTTCGGCAGCGTCAAGTTTTTCGATGAAGACGATATCGCCCTCGTTGACTTTGTACTGCTTTCCGCCGGTAACGATGATTGCGTACACGAAAAGCACCTCACTTTCATAAAGCATCACTTGGATGCAAGACTCGCTAAGTCGGGCAAGGTTTGAACCTTTTGACGGGCCACGACATTATGCGGCACGATATATTATACAGAAGAAAGGGGAGTTTGTCAAGTGGTTTTTGACAAATTCCCCTCACTTTTTTTATGCGATTTTACCGAAATTATTTCGGTTTTTTGTTATTCAGCCGTGTTGTTGAGGCTGAACGCGGTGATCAGAGCGTTTCTCATTTCAGCAGAGAGTTCGGTGTTGTTATCAACAGCACCCTTGAGAGCAGCCTTGTCTTCTCTGTCCATCTTATCGCCGATAGCAACTTGAAGTGCGTCGGTTTCGTCAAGCAATGTTTCGGAAATAACAACAGAGTTATTGACAGAAGCAACAAATTCATCAGCGGTTTTGCCGAGCTTGGATTCTTCATTTTCGTTTGAAGAGAAGAGCTTGTTGGCGCTGCCGTCATCAGCAACCGTGGCAAGGGTAAAGATGGTTTGCATATAGGTGGCTTCGGCATCAAGCTGTTCTTCGGTCAAGTCATCCGAGTGGTTGCCGAAGTTATTCAAAAGGTCCTTGGTAACAAGGCAGAGCGCATCGGTACGTTCCTTGCCGATATCGCCCGTGCTGTAGTTGCGGATCAAATTGGGAGAGACGCAATTGGAAAGAACTTGGGCAGAATCGCCGTCAAGATCCTGCATCAGGGAGTTGACCTGTTCCTTCATGGCTTCGTTATCGGAATCGTTTTCGAAGACGGTAACAAGCGAGAACGCGGCGGAAAGAGTGTCCTTTTTGCCGCTCGTACTATCTTTTTCTTCTTCTACGATATGATCAACAAGTTCTTCTGCTGCAGCCGGGTCAATACCTGTTTGCTGGAGGGTGTGCTTGATGATATTGGTCAAAGCACTTCCGAGGTTATGAAGCTCGTGACCGTCAGCATCTTTGCGTGTGCCTGCCAGCTTGTGCAGGGCAGAGGAGAGTGCTTTGGTATCAATGGTTTTGTAATCGATCGAGAATCCGTCGCCGTCTTCTTTGAGGGCGTCGGAAAGCACGATGATGATTTCCTCAAGTGCCAAAGTTTGGTTGTGGAAGCTTTCGTCACCGCCTGAGAAGAGTTCGCCTCCCACAACGTGAACCTGATCCCATGTGACAACTTTGTGGACAAGGGTGGTTTCGCCGTTGATCATGTTTGTGAGGTTTTGTGTGCCTGTGAGCGCTTCGTTTCCGTTTTTAGCCTGATAGTCACGAATGAGAGAATGGAGCTTTTCGGTTCTTTCATCAGCAGCCATGGAAGCGGAAAGCATGGTGATGCCGCTTGCTGCTTCGCCGTTGACTTCTGCCATAGCGGCACCGATGATGGCAAAGTAGGTATCAGCCGCGGTTTCGCCATCGCCTGCGGAGGTGACGGGACCGTAACCGATGATGGCCTCAGCATAGAATTTGGCATCTTCTTCTGTGGCTTCCATACCGTATTCGTGGAAGATGTTGGTAATGCTGTCAGAAAGATCGCTGACCTGCGCATCATAGCCCTCAAGACCTTCTGCTTTCTTGATGGCTTCGTTCAGGTCTGCTGTCAGGTGGGCACGCACTTCTTCGTCGGTTTCGGGAATGTTGAGAGAGTCGCCGATGGCATCAAAACCGATGTTGGAAAGATCGGCAACGAGGATTCTTGTGCGTTTGTTTTCATAAAGAATATCCACAAGACCGGACACCACGCCGGGATCGGAAAGAGTCTTTAAGATCTCGTCGGAGGAAGCATTTTCCATGCTTGCCAGAGTGCCGTTTTCGGCCATGGTAGCAAGAAGTTCGCAAAGGGTAACAAGGTCGCCCTTGAGTGTATCGTGGGTGGTGGTCTCCATGATATGGATGGTGTTGTTCATGAGAGACTGCAGATTTTCGGGGGAGGAGTCGGCAGGATTCGAAACACCGCCGAATTCTTCGCCGTTGTTCCACTTGTTAGCTGCCTCGGGAAGGAGTTCGCTGAGAACGTGAGGAACAAGAACCGATTTGTCGAAGTCGTTTGCGAATTTACGGAGAGCATCGCCCTGTTCTTTTTTCGAATCTTGCAAATTCAAAATCGACATCGATGAGGGGAGTCATGGTGGTGTAAGTCTTGGTGAGGTAGGCGATTTCATCGACCAAATTAACCGTATCGCCCTGTACGTCACAAGAAAAGAGGGTTTCAAATACGACGTCGCCCAAAAGTGTGTCGGATATGGTGAAAGCAATATTGCTGGCAAAGGGGGTAACGTAGTTTTGATGGATCTCTATAATCTCTTGAGAAGAGTCTTCGTCAAGGTCGGTGTGTTCTACGTTGGTGAGAACGTCGTCAGCTACATTGACATAGCCTGCAAAAGGAATTAAGAAGCAGGAAACAAGAATCAGAGTGCTGACAGCACCGACTGCTGCGCCGAGAATGTGGTCAAGAAGCTTGTTTGTGAGTTTGATATGGAAGATCGGGATACGCTTGAGGATGTGGTAAACAATGAGAAAGATGGAATTGAGAATGATGAAAAGTGTAAGGAAGACAAACGGACCTGCCAAAGCGCCGGGCAGACCGATGATCAGATCGGTCATGGTGGGGCTGGCATCTGTGATGGCAGCAAAGCCTTCTCCGTCAAGGGCACCGTGAACAGCGCTTTCAAACAAGCTACCGATGGTATCCTTTAAGAAGATGGCAACGATCAGCGCGATAACCGCTGCAAGGATCACTGTGCCAAGGCGAAGCGCTGAACGGACCAAGCCGCGTCTGTAAGCCAAAAATGCGCCGAGCAGAACAAAAGCAAGGACCACAATGCTGAGTACCAAAGAGACGGTGGAAATGATGCTCGCAACACTGCCGAGCAAAACAAATGAACTCATGAGATTCTCCTTTTCATTTTGAAAAATATGGGTGAATGAGGATTGAAAAATAATATTGTAACAATTGCCGTACATTTCATTATATACCTTTTTTTTGAA
>JAFQNZ010000040.1 GCA_017395715.1 Clostridia bacterium
GCAAGATACACGATATCAAAGGAACTGCTTACCTCACCGACCGCGATGACAAGATCCACTATGACGCAGTTGGATATTTTGATTATAACGTGATCAAAACCGATAAAAAGGCGTATGCAGAGGCGTTTGCCGCGCAGTATCAAGAGAATGACCATGTACGCGGAAAAGCAGTTGTGGAGTATTATGACAACAAAATGCTCGTGCAGAATCCGCCCATGCCGCCGTTGACAAGGGAAGAGCTTGATAAGGTATATGCGCTTCCTTATATGAGAACCTACCATCCCTCCTATGAAAAAGAGGGTGGCGTGCCTGCGATTGCCGAAGTGCGTTTTTCGATTACACATAACAGGGGCTGTTTTGGTGCGTGCAATTTTTGTGCGCTTGCGTTCCACCAGGGAAGAAGTATTTCGTCACGAAGCATTGAAAGCGTGGTAAAAGAAGCGGAACTGATTGCAGCTATGCCCGACTTCAAGGGGTATATCCATGATGTTGGCGGTCCGACGGCTAATTTCCGCTATCCTTCCTGTGACAGACAAAAGGAACACGGTGTTTGTGCCAAGAGAAAATGCCTGGCGCCCAAGCCTTGCCCTCACTTGAAGGTGGATCATACCGAGTACATTGAGCTTTTGAAGCGCGTGGAAGCGGTGAAGGGCGTGAAAAAGGTCTTCATTCGCTCGGGAATCCGTTTTGACTATCTGACCTATGATACATCGGATGCGTTTTTCAAAAAACTTGTTTGCGACCATGTCAGCGGTCAATTAAAGGTGGCACCAGAGCACTGCAGTAACAATGTGCTTTCCTATATGGGTAAGCCTGCGATCGAGGTTTACAACCGATTTAAGGACAAGTATTTTGCGCTTTCTCAAAAAGCAGGGAAAGAGCAGTATCTTGTGCCGTATCTAATGTCCTCTCACCCGGGAAGCACGCTGGAAGATGCGCTCACTTTGTCGCTGTATCTCAAAAAGAATAAGATGAATCCCGAACAGGTGCAGGATTTTTATCCGACCCCCGGAACAGCATCGACGGTTATGTATTATACCGAGATCGATCCCTTTACCATGAAGAAGGTCTATGTGGCAAAGAGTTATGAAGAAAAGCGTATGCAGAGAGCCATGCTTCAGTTCCACAAGGCGGAAAATGCGGATCTTATCCGCAAAGCGCTCAAAGAGTGCGGACGGCAGGATCTGATCGGTTACGGTCCTGAATGCTTGGTAAGACCGCCGCGGGCAGGGGCGTATGCCGATAAAAAGAAACCTGATACGCAAAGAAGAACCGGTACAAAAGCAGCTGGTTCCAAGGTATCGCACAACAACCGAAGCATCAAGTCGGGCAAGCCGATACAAAAGGGAAAACATAAGTAAAACAGGGTGGTTTTGACGGCATTTTATACTGAAAATGCCGTCAAAATCAAGGCATTTTTATCTGTCAATTTTTTTTGAAAAAAGTTGAAAAAATTTTTAAAAAAGGTATTGACAAATGAAAATAAATGTGTATAATAACTAATGTTGTTGTGAGAACGCAACACGATATGCGAGAGTGGCGGAACTGGCAGACGCGCACGTTTGAGGGGCGTGTGGTTACACCGTACGGGTTCAAGTCCCGTCTCTCGCACCATAAAAAGTGCTCACCTTAACGGTGGGCACTTTCACTAAAATTTTTACTTGGTGGTAGATTCCATGAAGAAACTTGCACTTGTTACGATAGCGCTTTTGTTGATCGGCTGTGTGTTGGTTTCTTGCGGTGAAGTGGTTCCTCGAAACTTCATTCAAGGCGGAATGACCATCACCCTTGACTCTTCTTTTATCCGAAACACGAACGTGAAAGGGTATTCGACAGAGTTTCGTTCCTCTAAGGCTACGGTATATGTTCTTCGCGAATGGTTCGGCTTGTCTACACAGGATGAAAGCTTTACGCTGACTTCCGATATGACACTGGGGCAGTATGCGGGTTATGTGCTCAAAGCCAACGGCATGGAAGATACTGAGCTGACAGAGCGCGGTCGACACGTTTTCTTTGTCTACGAGGATACGCGTAACGATGTTGAGTATACCAATCATGTATGTCTTTACAAGACGCTGGATGCGTTTTGGATGATCTCGTTTGTGTGTCCTTCTGATTCGTATGAAGAACGGAAGCTTGAAATCGCAGAGTGGTCTTCTTCGGTAGTCTTCTCGAAGGAAGCTGAGGCGACAACGGCTCCTGTGACGACAGAAAAAACACCGGTTGTTACGACAGAGGAGAGTTAAATCTTTCGAGGCAACCGAATATGCAGATGTGGTGGAATTGGCAGACACGTAAGATTCAGGTTCTTATGGTAGCAATACCATGCAGGTTCAAGTCCTGTCATCTGCACCAAATCAGTATAATCCGAACCATGTACTTGTTACAAGTGAGTGGTTCGGATTTACTTTTTATCTCAATGAAATAACGTAAAAACTTAAGGGCGTACGAGTCTAAATGATTGGTACGCCCTTTTTTACATAAATAATTGAAACATCTTGATTTATTCACAAAAAAGTGGTATACTAATAATGCCGAATAAAACTAAATAATTAAAATTAGCGGTTTTTTTCTCTATACGGGGATACTATACCCTTTTTTAGCCATAACTATTTTTGGATTTGGTAAAAATGCAAACTCCACTAAATAGTTATGGTGTTGAATACCCTAATTTTATTTTAGTTTTGTTCGGCGACAATCGGGGTTTGCGTTTTTCGGTGCGTAGCTTCGGTTACGCACCTTTTTTGTTTAAATACAGAATATCTTCAAGGAGGATTCTAAAATGTCTATTCTGAAAAGAGTTTTATCGTTATTGCTTTGTGTTTTGATGCTGACCTCGGTATTGGCTTCTTGCGATACGGATAAATCACATAATCACGAAACAAGTGAATCAACAACCGAGCAGCCGCAAGGAACGGATTCAGACCATACGCACGATGAAACGACGACAAAGGATGAAACAACGGAAACACCCGAACAGCATACCCATATACCTGCTTCTGCTGTAACGGAAAACTTTGTGGATTCTACTTGTACGACAACGGGTTCATATGATGAAGTCGTTTACTGTTCTATGTGCAATGAGGAAATCAGCAGAACACAAAAGACGGTTGACAAGAAAGCTCACGATTACAGCCAAAAAGTAACGACAGCTACATATTTGCAAACCTCTGCCGATTGTAACAATGCGGCGGTCTATCATTATTCCTGTTCCTGCGGTGCGAAAGGTAGTACAACCTTTACCGACGGAGAAGCAAACGGACACAGCTATTCTTCCTCTTGGGAAAAGAATGATACACACCATTGGCACAAGGCTACCTGTGAGCATACAAGTGAAATATCGGGAGAAGCAGAACATAATTACGGAACAGATAATATCTGTGATACTTGCGAATATGACAGAACAATTCATGTTTCTGGAGTAACGCTGAACTTTTCTTCTCTTGCTCTGACGGTTGACGATGTTAAAATCTTAATTGCAACGATTGCTCCAAATAATGCTACCAATCAAAGCGTAACGTGGACTACCTCGAATGCTTCTGTTGTTACAGTCGATATCAACGGCAATATTACAGCAGTTGGAGTAGGAACGGCTATTATTACCGTGACCACGGCAGACGGCAATAAAACATCTCAATGTACAGTGGTTGTATCGGCTAAGGTATGCCCTCATACTGCTACCCGAACCGAGCGAGAAAACGAGATTGATTCCACCTGTAAAGATACAGGCACTTACGATGAGGTCGTATATTGCTGTGCGTGTGGTGATGAACTGAGCAGAGAGGAAAAGACGATCCCGAAGAAAAACACCCATACAAATGCTACACCCGTTAATGAAAATATTGTAGATTCCACTTGTAAAGAAACAGGTTCTTATGACGAGGTTGTTTACTGTTCAGTTTGCGGAGATGAATTGAGCAGAACCGAAAAAGTTATCTCCAAGAAAGAAACCCATACGGCAAGCTCTGCCGTACAAGAAAATATCGTTGACTCTACCTGTAAAGTTGCAGGTTCTTATGACGAAGTTGTATATTGCTTCGTCTGCGGTCACGAGATCAGCAGAACGGCAAAGGCGATTGATAAGAAGAATACTCATACCGAAGGTGAAGCAGTAACCGAGAACTACATTGATTCTACGTTCGAGGAAAAAGGTTCTTATGATAGCGTTGTTTACTGCTCCGTATGTGGCAAGGAGTTGAGCAGAACCACAATCACGATTCCCGAAAAGAAACATACAGCAGGAACAGCGGTTGTAGAAAACAAGATCGATTCTACCTGCAAGGAAACAGGTTCTTACGATGAGGTCGTTTACTGTACCGAATGCGGTGAGGAATTAAGCCGTGTTCAGAAGACCATAGAGAAAAAGACAACTCACACCGAA
>JAFQNZ010000041.1 GCA_017395715.1 Clostridia bacterium
GGATACATAGCCATGTGTATGTGGGAATTTGTCTGTTTATTCTTGCGAGATGACCTCAAACATCGAAGAAGCTTCGGCTTTGCCGATATGCTCTGCAATGGCCGTCACACGCACAGTCAGGGTTCTCTGACCGAATTTGACCTCGATCACATCCCCGATCTTCACCTGATAGGAAGGCTTAACCACCTTGCCGTTTACTGAAATATGCTCGCCGTCGCAGGCATCACTCGCCACCGTGCGGCGTTTGATCAGACGCGAGACCTTCAAATACTTATCAATTCTCATAAAATCACCATAGCTTTCATTTGCGAAAGCTTACCTTTCCGGGGGAATTGTGGCTGATTTTGCATAGCAAAATCGTTGTCAAAAGACAACGAAAGCCACAAAACCCGCGTGAAAAAGTATTTTTCACGCAACGTCCTTTTACTTGTTTTCAAGCACATCCACTTCGTCAATGCGGCGGTTACAAGCATCAAAGAGTGCCTTTTCGGGGTCAATGCCGCTTTCGTTGCAAAGCGCGCAAATGTCAAACAGCAAGTCCCCCACAGTCTCTTCCAAGGGCTTGGCAAAACCGCCCTTCTTTGTCTTTTTGGCAATCTTGGCAGCGCGCATCAAAGACGGCAGTGTGCGCGAAACAGATTCTAAACTTTCGGTTACGGTTTCACGCTTTTTGGTCTCTTCCTTGATCTTTTCCCAGTTGACAAGCACCTCGCCTGAGTTTTCCACCTGAATGTCGCCAAACACATGGGGGTGGCGCACCACAAGCTTGCGGCAGACCTCGTCAGCCACATCGTCAAAGGTAAACTCTCCCGCTTCTTCCGAAATGCGGGCATGGAATACCACCTGAAGCAGCACGTCGCCAAGCTCTTCGCGCATCAGCGCCGTATCGGCAGTATCAATGGCTTCCACCACTTCGTAGGTTTCTTCAATGAAATTCTGGCGGATCGATTCGTGCGTCTGCTCTCTGTCCCACGGACAGCCGTTTTCCGAGCGAAGCACCTCCATAATGGTCAAAAGATCGTTGACCGTATAGCGTTCCTTGTTTTTGAGTTCTTCAATGCGATTCATACAAGAATCCTTTCTTTTTATATCAGTTTCAGTCTTTACGACAAAATATGCAGTTTTTGAAGCCGTCTTGCGAGATTTTCCGAAAGTCCGAGAGACAAAGCGTCTTCAAGCGTTACCGCCTTGAGAAGTGATGCTGCTATAACAAACACAATAACGCCTGTAAGAATGGCAAGTAAAGTGGCAAGTGCCTGATAGGGCAAACAATGCGACAGTACGCGGTAGGAAAAAAGTGAACCCACCGCCATTGGAAGTGACGCCAGAAAAGGCTTTATCAACAGTTTGCCGAGTGAAATGCCTCTGCAAGAAAGTGCTAAATAGCCGAGATTCAAAGACGCAACCACCGTATAGCAAAGAAATGTACCCACAGGGGTTGCAATCATGCCAAAGCGAAGCATACCGAAATAGCTGACGGCACATTTTGTCACAATACCCGCGCCAATGGCGAAAATCGGAAACCAAAGCTTGCCGTATGCCTGTAAGAGCGAGTTTGTCACAGTTAAGAGGGCGAGCGGAAAAACAGACAGCGCAAGAACAGATAAAAGCGGTGTTGCCATCGCCACGCTGTCGGCGTTTGAAAACAAAAGCGAAAGAATCGGCTTGGCAAGAAGCGAAAGTCCAAGCGATGCGGGAAGCGACAAAAGAGCGGCAAGCGAGAGCGCACGTACGGTTGCTTTTTGCGCACCGAAAGCATCTTGTCTCGTCAGCGCCCCTTTCACAAAGGGTGCCACCGAATAAGCGATCGGCAAGATCAAAACCGTCGGCATATTGAAAAGCGGTACGGCAAGGGCGGTATAATTGCCAAACGCAGCATTGGCTTTTGCCACGCTGTACCCGATTTTGCGAAGTGTGCGCATGACCAAAAAGAGATCCAGAGAGGATGCAAGCGTCATCACCGAAGCGCTGATCGTGATCGGAAAGGCGAGCTTTGCGATCTTTCGAAGATTTTCTTTTCTCTCGAAAGAGGAGATCGCACCGCAACACAGCGCCAAGTGCCCTTCATCGGTATCAAAGTGCCGTTTGCAAAGGTAAAGCGAGAGGGTGGCAAAAAACGATGCCAGTGTCAAGCCGAAAATAGCATACGCCGCCACCACCGAACGGCTGTAATAGGAAAGCGCCCAGGAGGCAAACAAAAGCCCGAAGAGGAACTTTCCGCCCGCCTCTAAAATCTGCGAAAGCGCAATCGGAACCATCCGACGCCGTCCTTGAAAATAGCCGCGCAAAGCGCCCGCATAGGTCATAAACAAAAGCGTGGGAGACACTGCCAAAATGCCCGCGGCGGCAGAAGGCGTGCCAAGAAGGAGCGCAAAGCGCCGTGCGGGGAGTGCCATCAAGAGCATACCGAAAAAGCCCACGATCAAAAACAGCCTTGCAGCGCTTTTGTAAAGCTTGCCGGTGCCTCTTTCGTCGCCTTTGGCAACCGATTCCGATACCAAAAGTGAGAGCGCCACGGGAAGCCCCGAGGTGGAAAGCACAAAAAAGAGCGTATAGACGGTGTAGGCGGCATTGAAATAGCCCATGCCTTCATCCCCCAAGAGATTGGTCAGGGGAATCTTATACACCATACCCAAAAACTTAACAAGAAGTCCCGAAACGGCAAGCGCTACCGTTCCCGAAGAAAAGCGAATCGCCTTTTCCCTTTTGTCCTGTTCGCTTGCAGTCATGCCCGCCTCCGACAAACAGCCGCGAGCAAAACACTCTCCGCTTACGGCTTAATAATCACAAACACGTTTAAAATCGTCCTTGATTCTTTCTATGTCAAGCGTTGTGAATGCGCCGTTTTCGTATAAGATCCTGCCGTCCACCACTGTCATCAAAACATCGCGCGAAGAGGCGCTGTAAACAGCGGTATAGGTGGCATCGTAAGTAGGAATGGTATTTAAGGAGTCGAGCGACAGAAGCACAAGGTCAGCGGCATAGCCCACTTCGAGCTTGCCCGCCTTTTCGCGGCGCTGTGCAAACGCGCCGTTTTCTGTTGCCATTTTCAAAACATCGCCTGCCTTGCCGAGCAAGGGATTTCGTAGGGTACCCTTGGCAAGGAGCGAAGCTGTATAGATCTCGCGGAAGAGATCCAGTGAATTGTTGGAAGCGGCGCCGTCTGTACCAAGGGTCACGTTCACACCCTTTTCGCACATCCGGGTGATATTGGCAACACCGCTGCCAAGCTTTAAGTTGCTGCAAGGATTGTGCGCAACGCTCGCGCCTTTGGCGGCAAGAATTTCCATATCGTCGTCGGTCAGATACACGCCATGTGCGCAGGTTGCGGGAGAATCAAACACACCGCAGTCGTTGAGAAACGCGGTAGGCGTTTTGCCGTGACGGAGAATGCACTCGTTATGCTCTTTCTCGGTTTCGGACAAATGGATCTGCATCAAAAGCCCCGCATCCTTGGTATATGCCGCCACATCGCGGATATAGCCTTCCACATTGGTGTATTCGGCATGAAGCGACATATCGATCTTGAGCCTACCCTCGGCGGCGTTGTGATAATTCTTCACAAGCTCAACCGATTCGGCAAAGCGAGCGTCTCCTGCAATGCGTGCGGCGGGGTCAAACGAAACCAGCGAGCGCGAAAGATTGGCTTTGATGCCCGATTCGATCACCGCTTCTGCGGTTTCATTGCAGAAGAAATACATATCCGAAAACGAAACGATACCGCCGCGGATCATTTCGGCAATCGCAAGCTCGGAGGCGGCTTTCACCTTCTCGGGTGTGAGTCTGTCTTCGGCGGGATAGATGCGCGTGGTCAGCCAGGTATCCAGCGGCATATCCTCGCCGTAGCCGCGGAACAAAGTCATCGCGGCATGGCAATGGGTGTTATAAAGACCAGGCATCAAGAGACTCGTGTGACAGTCGATCTCGCGATCAAAATCTCCCTCCGGGCGCTCAGCACCAATATAGGAAATCACGCGGTCACACACCGAAAGATATACCGATCGATTGTCTAAAAGACGCGCGTTTTTGAACAAAATCGTCATAAAACATCCTTTCTGTTAATAAACAGATTCCTCTTTTCCCCCGATAAACTCGCGGAAAATCGAGTGATCGGGGACATATTTTGAAGGAATCGAAGGAATATGCTCATATTCCTTCATCAAATTCACCGCTTGCTCCCTGTGTGGATCGTCTTCCGGGACAAGTGAGAGACAGTGCATCACGTAATCGCGTATCACAAACGGCTCATACGCCATGGTGGAATCAATACGAAAATCCACTCGGTCTTCGTAGGGCATGATGTGAAGCTCTTCATTGGCTCTCACACCCTCCCAAAGATAAAAGGTATATTCAGGCGCGGCACTGCGGTATCGGAAATCACGCACCAGGCGGCGCGCAAAGCGAAGCTCATGCGAGTAAAACACCTCCTCGCCGATCTGTAACGAAGTCGAGGGGCGAATGGCAAGCGACACCACACCCTCTTCGCCGAGAATTTCGAGTACATTCGGGTAAATGGCCTGAATGCCCTCAAACAAAAAGTAGTCAGCGTCCTTGCCGCAAAACGGCGTGTATTCGGTACACTTGCCTTCCACAAAACTGTAGTGCGGAAGCTCTGCCACCTCACCAAGGCGCAGCTTGTGCACGCAGTCGGCAAGAAGTGAAAGATTGATCGTGGTGGGCGAATCAAAGTCGATCGGTTTTCCGCTTGCTTTGGCGCGCTCGAGCAGTGTATCACGGTCAATATAAAAATCGTCAATTGAAATGGTTTTCACACGGATGCCGCGTGCAAGAAAAGCGTGGCAGATGCGCTCGGATGCCGTGGTCTTGCCCGAGCAGGACGGTCCCGAAAGCGCAATAAACTTTTTACCGCTTTTCAGAATCTTATCGGCAACATCGTCCACTTGTGCAAAAAAACGGTCCTCGCAAGAGATCACAAAATCCAAAATCTCTTGCTCGGTCTTAAAATCATAAACAACAGATTGAATCTTATCCATAGTCATCCCCCTTTTGGAGTAGGCTATCCTTCTTTGATTCCCTTAAAAATCGCGATAGGTGTCAAAGAAGCGATGTATTTTTTCGGTGTAC
>JAFQNZ010000289.1 GCA_017395715.1 Clostridia bacterium
CTCTTTTTTGGTTGTACCCGCCCGTGTCATCCTGAGCGGCGCGAAGCAAAGCCGAACTGCTCAGCAGTGCCGAACGAAGTGAAGGCAGGATCTCGGGCGGGTGCTCGAACTTTCGTAGATCCCGCGCTGCGCACGCCCTCCTTAGGTCGGGTTCGACTGCGAAAACATCCCACCGGGATATTTTCTCCGCTCAGGATGACACAGGGGGGATTTTGTCAATTCGTGGAAAGCGAAAAACTTGACAGTTTTGCGTGTGAGGGTGGCATCGTTTGTCTCTTGACGAAATTTGGCGGGTGTGATAAAATTTTAAAAATGATGTAAGATTTGCAAAAATCCTACGCATTGATGAATGAAAGGGCAAAGGAGGTGAGCCGATGCAAGACCGTGTGCTTTTGAAAAAGCTGAAAAAAGATCCCGAAGAAGGCATGAAAGCCATGATACAGGAATACGCGCCGCTTGTGTATGCGGTGGTGAGAGGCAAGCTGAATCGGGGCTTGTTTTCGGATTTTGACATTGAAGCTTGCGTTGCCGACACCTTCAGCGAATTTTATCTTGATCTTGATAAGTACAACGAAAGCCTTGGCAGTATCAAATCCTGGCTTTGCGTGATGGCTCGCCACAATGCCGCGGATCTTGTGCGAAAACGAATGCGCGAGGGTGTTTTGCTTCCGCTTGACGAAGGTCTGTGCGAGGAAGAGGGCTTGGAAGAAGCTTTGTTTGAAAGCGAGCTTTTCTCTGAACTTGTGAAAGAAATCAAAGCGCTCGGCGAGCCTGACTCTGAGATCTTGATGCGTAAGTTTTATTTTTCGCAGTCTTCCAAGGAGATTGCAAAAGAATTAGACATGACAATTTCAAACATTGACACGCGGACACACCGCGCGATTGTGAAACTGCGAAAGAAATTGGGAGGTGATAGGGAGTGAAAAAACGATTTGACGAAGTAAATGCCAAAGAGCTTGATACACTCATGGAAAACAAGACTGTTTCGGTGCCGCTCGATGCCGATGTGCTTGCGCGCATTGAAAAACAAACGCTTGAAAAAATCGGTCTTACCGCACCGAAGGCGAAAAAGCGCGTTGTGAAAAGAGCACTTCTCTTGGCGGCGACCTTTGCGCTTCTCTTCGCGATGGCTTTTGGCGGTGCTGTATTTGCTACTGAGCAAAAAGAGTACCGTGAGGCACTTGCCTTTTTCGAGGAGTATGATCTTTCCACCGAGGGCTTGACACGTGGCGAGATCAAAGCGGTTTATCGCGATATTACCTTGCGGCGTTTTACCTATTCCAAAACTGCCGAGGTGATTGAAAAGAGCGTTTGGACACAGCGCTTGGAAGGCGTGGAGATCCTGCAAAACGACCCGACGCCTGAAGAGATTGAAGAAATATGGGAACGGCTCAAGGAGAACGTGGGATCCGGTTATGCGGTCATTTCTGCGGAGGCTGATAACGGTATCAGATATGAAACCCTTCGTGACGAAACATCGGATTTTATTGAATGCTACGAGGCTGACCAACTGCGTTGGTCGTTTGAGCTTACACTCAAATCAGAACGCTGTATTGCGTTACATTCTCTTGCCGACGGCTTGATTGCCGAAAATCAATACGATGAGATTTTGGCAAACGGCAGAAAAGAAACGAAGCACCGTATCGTGAGAATCAACTCTCAGGGCGACGTTTTGTGGGATTACGTTACGGATGAAAGTAAAATAGAACGTTCGGTGGACTGCTTTGATGATGACGACGGTTGCGTCACGGTTTTGTTTGAAACCTGGGAGGTTGAAAACGGCAGAGGAGCAAGTTATTTTAACGTAAAGCGGTTCGATGCCGGCGGTAACTTATCCGTTGCCTACCGAAATGATCTTGGCGGAACAATCAAGAAAGCATCCCGCAGGGATGGCGGGTACTTGCTGCTTGTATCGGACGGCTTGGCAAGCTATATTGTAACGACTGACACAAGCGGAAGAATAATCGATCAGTTCGGCTATTCGGACGGAGATCGGAACTACGAAATCCGCGACGTGATCGAATACGATGGTAAGATCTATTTTACGGCAGACATTATGCCGAAAAAGGGTGCGGCTTACCGTGAATACGCCCGAAAAACCTTTAAGGACGGCGGTACCGACGAAAAGCTTTTGAAGTTGGTACGCGATCATTACACGGCGGCTTTGATGGTATGCGACCCTAGTGACGGCGTACCGAGAGAGTGTTACACACAAAAAGGTGCTGAAACAGGTGCTCTTTCGATCAATGAAGCCGACGTTTTGGTTTGGGATGTAAAAAGCATCGTTACGGTTAGTTATGCAAGGGTCGAATTTGGTCACGAGGGTAGTAGTCTACGAATTAAAGAGATGTTTTACGGGCAGTGCTATATGTATCAGTATGCGTTTGATACCGATGGTAAGCTTCTTGGGCAGATACAGACCGAACGGGTAGAACCCTTTGTTAAGTGATAATCGAAAAGGAGCCTTGCGAAAGCGAGGCTCTTTTTTGGTTGTACCCGCCCGTGTCATCCTGAGCGGCGCGAAGCAAAGCCGAACTGCTCAGCAGTGCCGAACGAAGTGAAGGCAGGATCTCGGGCGGGTGCTCGAACTTTCGTAGATCCCGCGCTGCGCACGCCCTCC
>JAFQNZ010000290.1 GCA_017395715.1 Clostridia bacterium
GTCCCTCTGGCCCATTGCCCTCTGCCTGCCCTTTTTGGCGGTCGGTACGGTTGCCTTTGTGATTGCTTTTGTCCATCTGTTTGCCATCTGGGCGCTCACCGACCTTGTGGCTTTCATCATCCGCAAGATACGCAAGAAAGAAAAAAGCAAGCGCTATCTGAACGGCTTCATCGCCCTCGCCCTCACTGCCGTCTATCTCACCTACGGTTGGGTCATGGCACACACGGTGTTTGAGACAAACTACTCTCTCACCACCGAAAAACCGCTCGGGCAAGACACTTTGCGCGTGGTGGCTCTTGCCGATTTGCATATCGGCACAACAATCGACGGCAGTGAGCTTTTTAAGGAATGTGCGCGCATCAACAAAACAAATCCCGACCTGATTCTGATCGGCGGCGACTTTGTTGACGATGCCACCTCGCGCGAGGATATGGTAGAGGCTTGCGCCGCGCTCGGCACACTTAAAAGTAAATACGGCGTGTACCTTGTGTGGGGCAATCACGATAAAGGCTATTTCCGCCGCGGCACCTTTGACAATGACGAGCTCTATCAGGAGCTAGTGAAAAACAACGTCACGCTCCTTGCCGACGACGTGGTTGCTGTAAGCGAAAATGTCTGTCTCATCGGCAGAAACGACCGTTCCAACAGAAAAAGACTCTCCGCCGAAGAGTTGATGCGGGGCATTGACGAAAACAAATACGTCATCATGCTTGACCATCAGCCGAACGATTACGATGCTATCACCAAAGCCTCCCCCGACCTTGTAATTTCGGGTCATACCCACGGCGGTCACATCTTCCCCGCAGGACCTATCGGTCTTTTGATGGGCGCAAACGACGCGGTGTACGGTCTTGAAAAGCGCGAGGACACCTCGTTTATCGTCACTTCGGGACTATCCGGCTGGGAGATCCCCTTTAAGACCTTTGCCGTTTCGGAATTTGTCGTGATTGATATTGAGATGAAATAAACGAAGATCCCGCACTTTGGTGCGGGATTTTTGTTATTTTATTTCACAATGCGGATTTCAATGTCGCCTGTATCGGTAGTCACCTTACAAAGACCGCCGACCATGCCTGTCGGCACTCTCTCATCGCCAGTCTCACTTCTCACGTCAAAGATTTTCTCGGAAAGCAGCGTGCCCTCTACGTCGCCCGTGTCGGTCACAATATAGATGTTGGCGGCATCACATCTTTCAAATGAAACATCCCCCGTGTCGGTCTCGATATTGATATCCCCCGTTACAAGCGTGTTATCAAGCTCCACGTCGCCCGTGTCAGTCAGAATGCCGATTGAGCCGGAGATATTCACAGACGAAAGCGACACGTCACCGGTATCGGTTTCCATATCGATCACGTTGAAGCTGTTGTTTTTGAGAGTCACCTCGCCGGTATCGGTTTCAAGTGACAAAACACCTTTCACCTCGGACAAGATCGTCACGTCGCCCGTATCGGTCTCGATCTTGGCACTTGCAAAACTAAGCGACTTGCCGAGCGTCACGTCACCCGTGTCACTTTCCGCTGTTAATGTGTACATCATATATTCGGGCAGATAAACCGTAATCACTTCCCTGCCGAAATAGAAGCCAAACAGCTGCTTATACCACGGTTTGTTTTGGGCGCGAATCACAAGTCTTCCGTCATGCACCGAAACGCTGTGCCGAACGTCCTCTCTTTCATAGCAGATCACTTTTACACTGCCGTCTTCAGAGGGCAAAAACTTGATATCCGCCGTGTCAAGCATGGCAACAATGGTATCAAAATCTTCGTCGGGATAGTGAACACCCTCGATTTCTTTGACGGTATCCATTTTTTCAAAATCAAAGCCAACGCCCACAAGGCTGATCGTCCAAACCGTCAAACCCACAGCGCAAAGAGCGGCGGCAACGATCAACCATATCTTCATTTTCTTCATTGTACCGCCTCCTTTCTCACAAATGCGCGTTTGATCAGAAGAAAGATTTGCTTAGCAAGAATGCACATCCCCTTGGTGGCGTAAAGGCATCCGAAGAACAAAAAGATCGAAAAACCTGCCATGAAAAGCGAGGAACCAATTGCGGCAAGTCCGGTCCAAACAAAGCCTGTGGCAAACAAAATCGGTGCGTGCACAAGAGAAGCGAAAGCACCAAGCGCCACAGAAAGCTCAGCCGCCCACAGAGAAGCCACACCCGACCAGAGCGCGGCATACACCGAAATCACGACCGCAAGGGCGGCAACAAGCAGCGAAAGCCAAATCGGCGAGCCCACGATCAACAGCACAATCGCCCAAACAGGCAGTTTGTTCTTCGGCTTCACACGCGCTTTGATGAGCTTGCCGAGCGGCATCTCTTCTAAAATATGAGCCGCCGCATCGGCAGGCGTGCCGATGGCTTTCAC
>JAFQNZ010000291.1 GCA_017395715.1 Clostridia bacterium
CACCTCACGCTCGGGCGATGTTTCGTCGGCGCGGAAGCTTACCTTTAAGCTGTTGTCGATACCGATGGTTTGGTATTTGCCGTCTGTGGCATTTTTGACAAGCTCGCTTGCTTTTTCGGAAAGGGCGGGGGCAATGCGTGCGCGCAGATGCTCGCCCGATTCCTTGATGGCGGCATACGCCAAGAGATACGCTTGGTGTTTGTCCTCGTACTCACGGCGGGTGGCTTCGAGTTCGCTGAGTGCTTCTTTGAGTCCGTCACTGCTTTCAGTGGTGGCGGCGCGGGATGCAATTTCGAGCTCAAGTGTGCGGATCTGCGTGGTAAGCGCGCTTTCTTTTTGGGTGCAGAATTTGTACTGCAGTTTGAGTTCGTTGATATTCTCTACCGAAACCTCGCCGACATAGGCGGTTCTTTCTTTTTCGGCGGCATACGCTTCACGCGAGAACCCCGAAAGGGCGCTTGCAATGGAATCGTAAGCGAGCTTGGCGTCCCGTGCTTTTTGATCGGCAGCTTCGAGTGCTAAAATGGCTTTGCTTGCTTCTTCGGTTGCTATGGTCAGAGAGTTCTTATCTGTATAAGAGCGTCCCCACTGCGAAAGCAGGGTACTTGCATGCTCAGCAAGCTTCTTTTCGCGTGCCATGCAGTTGTTCCATGCGCTGTTAAGATGCTGATGGCGGCGCTCGTCTTCTCGCACAAGTCGTTCAGCCTCGGCCGACTGTGTGATGTTTTGAATGGCCTCAGCAAGGTCAGCGGCATCAAAGGCATCAAACATGTCTTTCGTGTGTAAGCGGCGCAGAGAAACGAATGACACAAGGGAAAAGACCAACAAGACTGCCGACAAAGCAAAGAGTCCGTAGCCAACAGGTGCGGGCAGATTCGGAATCAGCCCGATGATGCCGAAAAGCAGTGTGGCAACAAGAGAGAGCGAGAAGCCTGAAAACAGGAGAGCTGTGAGTTTTTGACGGCTCTTTTTTCTTTGCACGGCGGCAGTGAGTGCTTTTTTGGCGGCATCGATACCGCCAATTTTTTTTGCGGCTTCCAAAATTGCAGCTTCTTTCTCTGTGAGGGTGACTGTGGTAAGGGCATCCTTTTGCATGGCGATTGATGCCGTTTCTTTTTCGGCAATCGAAATGTCGGCGTGGCAGGCGCGAAGCGCATCGCGGTATTCGCGCGTGGGAAGAAAGTTGTTTTTTTCGTTTTGTTCCCGTGTTGCTTTACACGCGGCAAGCGCGTTCTGACAAGCTTCTTTTTTGCGGTCAAGTTCGTCATAGCGGGCAAGTACGGTGCAAGCTTCGATTTGCTTTAATTTGTCGCTTGTTTCCTGAAGCTTTTGTCGATTGGCTTCCTGTTGTTTGCGGCTTTCCGCCAGGGTCTTGTTTTTCACGGCGAGGAATGCTTCGTTGTCTTCTGCCTGACGGACTCTGGTTTTCACCTCGTCAATTTCAAGATCCATGGCGTAAAGCTTGCCGCCCTTTTTGTTCTTGTGTAAAAGGAACACGCGGGCTTCGTCAAGCTTTTTGAGTGCAGTTTTCACGCTGACCGATTCACTTCCCGAAAAGAGAATGTTATCAATGGCGTTGTTCATTTTTTCGGCATCGACAAGTGATCCGCTTCCTTGCGCTGAAAAGGCGCTTTGCGAGAAAACGTCCTCGGACACACCGAAAAAGTGCTCACCGGGCGAGACGCCTTTCAATACTTCTGCACCGCTTTCAAGATCGACGATCTTGATCTTTTCTTTGCCGACCGCTTTGGCGGCAGGGGTGACGCGGCGCTCAATGCGGTAGCGTTTGCCGTTGTCATTCACAACAAGGTAGCCGCCCGAAATGCCGTGATCCCAGTTGGTGTAGCGTGTTTTTTCAGTCATGCTTTGGTCAGGCAGTTTGCCGCAAAGACCGTAAAAGATAAATTTGATGAAAGCGGCAATCGTACTTTTTCCGCTTTCGTTATTGCCTCGGAGAATGTTGACCCCGCTTGTTAAGTCGTAAGAGACAGACGAAAGCGAGCCGAAGCTTTCAATGGCAATTTTTTCAATAAACAAAATGAGAGTCTCCCATCGGATTATTCGGATACAAGGTTTATGATGTCAAGAAGGTTGTCCACCGTATATTTGGCATACACGGCGGGTGAAAGGGGCGGGCTGTTAACCGTCACATGGCAAGCATCTATACGATAGCGGTTGGCACCCAAAATGTCACTGCTCTCTGAGTCGCCGATGACGAGTGCTTTGTCTTTCTCAAAGCCGTCGATGGCGTTTGCCACTGCGTCAAAAAAGCGCGTATCGGGTTTTGAAGCGCCGATCTCTTCCGAAATGAACACTTTTTCAAAATACTGCCCGAGTCCGCTTTTTTGAAGGCGGGAATTCTGCACGGTCTTGTCGCCGTTTGTAATGAGAAACAGGCGAAAGCCGCGCGCTTTGAGGGTTTGTAACACCTCTTCGGCATGGGGCAGAAGAATCGCTTGTTCGGCAAGATGCGCTTTGTAGCTTGTGTTGAGGGCAGCACCGTCGCCTTGGCGGTTGGTTTCTTCCAAAAAGCGGACAAAGCGTGTGGCAAAAATACCGTCTTTGGTGATCGTGCCTTTTTCAAGTGACTTCCAAAGAGAATCGTTAATTGCCGAATAGAGGGGATAGTCTTCGGGTGTTTCGGAAAAGTCGAAATCGGCAAGCGCTTTTTGAAAGGCGATTTTTTCCCCTGCGTGAAAATCAAACAGGGTATTGTCGGCATCAAAAAGAAGAAAGGTGTATGTCATATCAGTTAAAGTCCGAAATGTCATTGCCGGCAAGGGCGGAAAGGGCGTACTTTAAGGCGCGTGCGGCAAGAATGCGGTGGTTTTCGTCTTCCGATTCCAAAAGCGGCGTGAGCGTGCGGACAAGCTCGCCTTTGATGGTGGGGTCGTTTCGCAAAGCATCAAGATCGTAATCGGGAGAGGTATGGTCGCGCAGTTCGCAGTAGTAAAGACCCAATGTGATCGATTCGATACCGACAGAGGAAATGTCAAGATGCCCTGCAAGCGAGCCTTCAAGGGTTAAGCGAAGGAGTGTGTCTTTGCCGAAGCCTTTTTGTTTGATCAGTGCGTTGATCTTGCCAAGCACCTCTTCTTTGGTGGAAGCGCCTGTGAGGTTCACGCTTTCAACCGCGTAAATACGCTTGCAAAGGCGGAAGAAGGCGGGGCGGCAGGTGAAAGCACCGTCTTGTTTATCGCATTCCGCAAGGAAAGCGCCTCGCTCACCGCGGTCATTGAAGGCGCGGGGTTCCAGACTTCCTGCATAGCCGTAGTATGTGTTTTCTATCTTTTGAATGCCGGGGTTGTTATGGATATGACCGAGTGCCACGTAGTCAAAGCCGGAGTTCGCAATGTCTTCGGTTTTGATGGGGCAATCCTTGCCGTTATCGGCACCAAGCGTGCCATGACCGCAGAGCAGGGTGATGGTATCGCTTTTGGGAATCGATACGCCGGCAAAGGGATTGTGGTCGAGGATGGGCGAAGTGAACGCATAGCCGTACACATCCACAGCATGTCCTGCAATGTTATCAAAATGCAGACAGGAAAGTGTGGGGGATGTGAAAACAGATACGTTTTCGGGAAAGGCAGTTTTGGCGTACACGCTGTCGGATGCCGCAAAGTCGTGGTTGCCGGGGGAGATGATAAAACGGCAGTTGGGGTTTGCAGCAAACTGACTTGCAACAAACTCCACAGCATCGGGCGTGGGGTGGGGGGAGTCGAACAGATCGCCTGCAATCAGCATGATGTCTGCCTGTTCGGTTTTGGCCCAAAACATCAAAGAGGAAAAGGCAGCGCGAAGCTCAATTTTGCGCGCTTGCGCTTTTTGTAAGTCCTCCATGCGAAAAGGGCTGTCAAGGTGAATATCGGCGGTATGTATGATTTTTAACAAGGTCAAAACCCTTTCTGACAAAATGATTCATACCCATATTATACATGGTTTTTTCGGGGGTGTCAACCGATTTTCCGCGGCAAAAGCAAATCTTTTTTCGACAAAAAACGGGATGGTTTTGGATTGTGGGAATGGGGAAAGTCCCTACGAAATCAAATGCAATTTGGGTGAAGGTTTATTTCCGAAAAATCAAATATTGTTTTCATGGCAAGGTTGTTTTGCGCCGTTGACTTTTGGGGGAGAATATGGTAAAATATATAAAATGCCGTAGTGTGTATTACGGCGATTGTGAAAGGATGTTACCATGGGAGCATACAGACAAAGCAGAATCAATGAGGAGATCGCCAAGGCACTTGCCGAGATCCTTCGTAATGTAAAAGAAAAAAGCGTGAGAGAGACGGTTCTCACCGTAACCGGCGTTTCCTGCGCGCCTGACCTTTCGAATGCCAAGGTGTTTTATTCCTTCTTCGGCAAGGGTGACAAAAAGGAGATCGCCAAGGGTCTGAAGAACGCGACGGGCTATATTCGCTCGCAGTTAGCAAGAAGCCTGAATCTGCGCCAGACACCTGAATTGACTTTTGTGTATGACGAGTCGATCGAAAACGGCGCGCATATTGAAAAACTGCTTGAAAAGATCCGCACCGAAGAGAGTGGCGACAATGACTAATATTTCTTTTGACGAAGTGGTATCGTTCTTTCGTGAGCGGGATGATTTTTTGATCCTCTGCCACACCAACCCCGATGAAGATACGCTTGGCTCGGCGTATGCCTTGTATTTGGCGCTTGAAAAGCTTGGCAAGCGCGCAAAGCTTCTTTGCGATATGCCGATCTCGCGCCGCTCGTCTTCGATCGTCGATCAGGATGTGTTTGAGCCGTTTGATGCCGACTTGCCGTTTGATGGCGAAGCGTTCAAGGGCTGTACGGTGGTTTCGGTGGATGTGGCTTCGAGCAATATGCTTGGGCGTTTGAAAAAGCATTTTGAAACTAAGACTGATCTGAAAATTGACCACCATGCGATCGGCGAGGATTTTGCAAAATATAACTTTACCGATGCCGACTGCGGCGCTTGCGGTATGATTTTGTACCGCATCATCGCTTCTCTTGGCGTGATGGATGAAACGATAGCATCCTCGCTGTATATGGCGATCTCTGCCGACACGGGCGGGTTCCGTTACAGCAATACCACAGCTGACACCCACCGCATTGCGGCAGCACTTCTCGAAGCGGGCGCTGACGGCGCGGCGGTAAACGAGGCGTTGTTTGAAACCAAGAGCAAAAGCGATTTTGCCGCGTTGCAGCTTGGGCTTTCGAAAATGCGCTATCTTTGCGACGGGCTGGTTTCGCTCATTTCGATCAGCAATGCCGACAAAGAAGCGGCGGGGATCGACGACCGCGATCTTGGCGAGCTTCCGTCTATTGCGCGTCAGCCCGACGGCGTGCTGCTCGGTTTGGTTTTGAAGCAGACAGACGGCGACGGCAGACGCTTTAAGGTTTCAACAAGAAGCCGCGAAGGCTTTGATACGGCGGCACTTTGCGCCAAATTCGGCGGCGGCGGTCATGTGCGCGCTGCCGGGGCTACGATCTTTGCCGACTCGATCGCGGAAGCGGAAAAGAAGCTTCTTGATGCTGTATATCCCATGATTGGAGATTTGACATGATGAAAACCGATTTTTCGGGGATTTTGTTGATCAAAAAGCCGCAGGGCAAGACCTCGCATGATATAGTGTACAAGGTGCGCCGCCTTTATAATACGCGTGAGGTGGGGCATACCGGCACACTTGATCCGATGGCAACGGGGCTTTTGGTGGTGCTTGTGGGCAGAGCGGTGAAGGCTTGCGACATGATCGTATCGGACAGCAAAACCTACCGCGCGGGGCTGACGCTTGGCATCACCACCGACACCGAGGACGTAACCGGCGAGGTTCTTTCTCGCTCGGATAATATTCCCTCGCGTGAAGAAGCGGAAGCTGTTTTTGCCTCGTTTGTGGGCAAGATTCAGCAAGTGCCGCCGATGTACAGCGCTTTGAAGGTTGACGGACAAAAGCTTGTGGATCTTGCGCGCCGCGGCAAAGTGGTGGAACGCGAGGCGAGGGAAGTGGAAGTGTTTTCGCTTGTTGCAAAACCCTGTGAAAGTGATCGCGAATATATCCTTGAAGTTGCCTGCTCCAAGGGTACGTACATTCGCACGCTTTGCGCCGA
>JAFQNZ010000292.1 GCA_017395715.1 Clostridia bacterium
CTCGCTTTGGTTTTTCTTTTCGCTTCTGTTTCACAACAAACCCCAAAATAACTGATTATTTATCATCCAAAATACGACAGATCTGCTTTCAATCTTGACAAAAAATCTGTTTTGTGTTATCATAGAATGGAATGTTTTTGAAACAAACAAGTTATTTTAATTCATATAAAAAAGGACAGGAACATGAAAAAACGCTTGCTTTCTTTTTTTAAGAAAAATACCGATACCGCAGAACTCACCTCTGAAGCTAAGGACAAATCCGGATTCAAAGCTTTGCTCAGCACCGGCAATGTCTCTTTCTATTTTCTGTTGGCATTTGTCATTTTGATCGTTCTTGAATGCTTTGCCCGCCGTTCGGTTGTTGACGGACTGCTCTTTCCCTTCCGCAACTTTATGGCGTTTCTGGCAAACTATGTTATCATTCTGATCACCCTTTTGCCTGCACTTTTCTTCCGCCGACGCATCGCCCTTCTATCGCTTTTGTGTGCGCTTTGGCTGGCACTTGCCGTGACGCAATTTGTGTTGGCATCCTTCCGTGTCACTCCGCTTACCGCTGTGGACTTTACCATTCTCCCCAATGTTGTCACCATCATTGATGTGTACTTAAAGCCCTATCAGCTCATTTTGATCATCACGCTCGTTCTCTTGGCAATTGCCGCCATCATTTTGATGTTCATCAAATTGCCGAAAAAAGTGCGTGCTCTTAAAAAGTGCCTCATTTCGCTTGGCGTTTCAATTGCCGTTGCCGTTTTGATCTTTGTAACCGGCTTTCAGACCAACACTCTGAGCGATCGATTCCCCAATCTTTTGGATGCCTATCACGAATACGGCTTTGCCTATTGCTTTTCACTCACGATTTTCGATAAAGGCATTGATAAACCCGAAAACTATTCGAAAGAAACCATCAACGACATTCTCGGTGAGATCGAGGCAGGAGACTTTGGTGACAAGGAAGAAGAAAAACCAAACATCATCGTCGTTCAGCTGGAATCCTTCTTCGATGTCAACCGCTTAAAAGACTTTACCTTCTCCGAAGCAGCACTGCCCAATTTCACCGCACTGATGAACAAGTACGAAAGCGGTCTTCTTTCTGTTCCCGTCATCGGTGCGGGAACGGTCAACACCGAATTTGAAGTGTTAACCGGTATGAGTACCTCACACTTCGGTCCGGGTGAGTATCCCTTCCGCTCGGTGCTGAGAGATCAGACCTGCGAAACCATTGCTTATACACTCGCCAAAAGTGGCTATACCGCCCACGCGATGCACAACCATCAAGCAACCTTCTATTCGCGCCACATCGTATATCAAAACCTCGGATTCTCGTCTTTCACACCGCTGGAATATATGATCTCTCCCGAGTTTAACGAAATGTCTTGGGCAAAAGACTCGGTGCTGATTCCCGAGATTTTCGGCGTGATGGAATCCACAAAAACACAGGATTTTGTCTTTGCCGTTTCTGTACAGGGTCACGGTAAATACCCCGACGATTATGTTGCAAGTGCTGATGACATTCATTTGACAAGCGAAAGCGACGATCCCGGGCGCGACAACCAATTCAATTACTACCTCAAACAGATTCAGGAAATGGACGCTTTCATCGGCGACCTTACCGAAAAAGTCATGGCATACGATGAACCCACCATGCTTGTCTTTTACGGCGACCACCTGCCCTCTCTCGGCATTACCGACGATATGCTCTCAACCGGTGATATCTATACAACCGAATATGTGATTCTCTCGAATTACGATATGCAAGTGGCAGAGCCGATCGGCGATCTGCACGCTTACGACATCTATCCCACCGTCATGGAGCTCATCGGCAACCAAAAAGGCGTGATAAACCGCTTCCATCAAGTCTGCGGCGAAAACGAAGATTTCTTTGAAAAGCTCGAAATACTCGAATACGACCTGCTTTACGGCAAAG
>JAFQNZ010000293.1 GCA_017395715.1 Clostridia bacterium
AAATTCTTTTCTTATATATTATAACACATTTTGTGAAATTTTCAAGACGAATCTGCTAAACTTCCTCAGTTATTTTTCCGTCTGTCGATATGGTAACAACCTTTGTCGAAATTTCTTTTCCCGATGCTTTGATTGCTCGCTCGACCGCGTAGGTAAGACCGCCGCAGCAAGGCACCTCCATACGCACCACGGTTACGCTTTTGATGCGATTGTAGGTCAAGATCGCCGCAAGCTTTTCGGCATAGTCAACAGCATCCAGCTTCGGGCATCCAATCAGCGTGATGCGGTTTCTCATGAACTGCTCGTGGAAGGAAGCAAACGCATACGCCGTGCAGTCCGCCGCAATCAAAAGATCGGCTCCTTCAAAGTAAGGCGCTCTCGGCGGCACAAGCTTGATCTGGCAGGGCCACTGCACAAGACGTGAAGGACTTGACGCACCTTTTCTCGCTTTGTTTTCCTGCACCGCTTTTTCGTTGTAGGCTGGCGCTTCCCTTTCTTCAAAGCTGATTGCTCCGGTCGGGCAAGCGGGCAGACAATCGCCGAGTCCATCGCAGTAATCCTCCCGCATAAGGCGGGCTTTCCCGTTCACCATGGCAATCGCGCCTTCGTGACAGGCAACCGCGCAAGCACCGCATCCGTTGCAAAGATCTTCATTTATGTTAATGATCTTTCTTTTCATAACACTACCCTTCCTTCTTAAAAGCATTTTCCTCTTTGGCAATCTTCGGTTTTGCCGCAACGGTAGCAAAGCTCGTTTTCGCAAAAACCGTTTTCAAAGTAGTCGGCAATATTCCGAAGCGTCGTATCGGCAATGTTTTCAAGCGCTTCCTCGGTCAAAAACGCCTGATGCGAGGTCACGATCACATTCGGCATCGAGATCAGCCTTGCCAGAATGTCGTCGTCTAAAATGTGACCCGAAAAATCCTCAAAGAAAAAGTCGGATTCTTCTTCGTACACGTCAAGGCAGGCAGCACCCACCTTGCGGCTCTTGATCGCGGCAAGAAGTGCTTCGGCATCCACCAGCGCACCGCGCGAGGTGTTGATGATCACAACGCCCTTTTTGCACTTATTCAGCGTTTCTTCGTTGATAATGTGATAAGTATCTTCACTCAAGGGACAATGCAAGGAAATGATGTCGCTCTTTTCAAACAGCGTATCAAGCGAAACGTATGTCACTCTGCCGCCCTCGGCAAGGTCTTTGGCGGGATATTTGTCAAAGGCAAGCACCTTCATACCAAAGCCGTGGCAGATGTCAATGAACACCCTGCCGATCTTGCCTGTACCGATCACGCCCACCGTTTTGCCGTGAAGGTCAAAGCCCGTCATGCCGTTCAAACTGAAGTTAAAATCTCTTGTGCGGATATACGCCTTGTGAATGCGGCGGATCGAGGTGAGAAGGAGCGCCATCGCGTGCTCGGCAACTGCATAGGGCGAATAGGCAGGCACACGCATGATATGAATCTTGCCAAATGCGTGACGCACATCCACGTTGTTGTAGCCGGCACAGCGCAGAGCAATCATCCTAACACCCATGTCATACAGCCTGTCGATCACGGCAGCATTCACCGTATCGTTCACAAACACGCAAACCACATCAGCGCCTGCGGCAAGCTCAACCGTATCTTCATTCAGCTTGGTTTCAAAGTATTTGATTTGGTAACCTTTCTCTTTTGCGCCCTCTTCAAAAGAAAGCTTGTCGTAAGGCTTGGCATCAAAAAAAGCAATTCTCAACTTCCGCATCAAGCGTCACCCTTTCTGTTCTTGATTCTGTCAGCAAAGTTTTTATTTTCCCTTGCTTTTCTGATGTTATTATAGTATAATGACAAAAGAAAATCTGTTGAATTTTCAACAAACGGAGAAAAAGATGAAAAAATATTTGAAAGCTTTACAAAACTGCTCGCTCTTCAGGGGCATTGCCGAGGAAAGCCTCTTCACCATGCTCACCTGCCTTGGTGCAAGAGTCGAAAGCTTTGATAAAAAATACACCGTCTTCGCCGAAGGCTCCCCTGCCCGCTACATTGGCATTGTGCTGTCCGGCTCGGTGCAGATCGTGCAGATCGACTACTACGGCAACCGAAGCATCCTCTCTCACATGAAGGAATCGGACGTATTTGCCGAAGCCTTTGCTTGCGCTGAAATGACATCACTCCCCATTTCGGTGGTAGCAAACGAGCCAAGTGAGATCATGCTGATCGAGTGCAGCCATATTCTGCATACCTGCTCGAATAGCTGCGGCTTTCACCAACAGCTGATCTTCAATATGATGAAGGACCTTGCGAGCAAAACCATCCTTTTCCATCAAAAGATAGAAGTCGTTTCCCAACGCACCACGCGCGATAAGATCATGACCTACCTTTCCCAAGAAGCCAAAAAGAGAGGCTGCAACAGCTTTGATATTCCCTACGATCGCCAAGCACTTGCCGACTATCTCGAAATCGACCGCAGCGGTCTGTCCGCGGAAATTGGGAAACTGAAAAAAGAAGGAATTATTGAGAGTCATAAGAATCATTTTGAATTGTTGTAATAAAGAGTAACAAGGAGAAACCATGGAAAATTTGATTATACGACAAGAAACCGAACAAGACTACCGTGCGGTAGAAAAACTCACACGTGAGGCGTTTTGGAATGTCTATGTACCGGGAGCATCTGAACATTATTTTGTTCACATGATGCGCTCGCATCCCGACTTTATCCCCGAGCTTGCTTTTGTGCTTGAAAAAGACGGTGAAATCATCGGCAACATTATGTACACCAAAGCATGGCTTGCGGATGAAAACGGAAACCGAAAAGAGATTCTCTCTTTCGGTCCGCTCTGCGTTGCACCGAAATATCAAAGACAAAAGCTCGGAAAGATCCTGATCGAACATTCGTTTGACGCAGCACGCAAGATGGGTTACGATGTCAACATCAATTTCGGCAACCCCGGCAACTATGTCAGCCGCGGATTTATCAGCTGTAAAAAAAAGAACGTGAGCTTTGTGGTCGACGGAAACTTTCCCACCGCCCTTCTCGTCTGCGAGCTTGTACCCGGTGTCCTTGATAATAAAAAGTGGATGTACATCCCCAGCACCGCCGCCGACTGCTGTGATGATGCCGACGCCGTTGCCGCCTTTGATGCTACCTTCCCGCCCAAAGAAAAAGCATGGATGCCAAGCCAAGAGGAGTTTTATATTTATCGAAACTCTTCGGTTGTGAGATAATAACATCTCG
>JAFQNZ010000294.1 GCA_017395715.1 Clostridia bacterium
ACAAGGCAGGCGCATCTCTTGACAAGATCGTTTTGAGAAAGCAAAGCCTTGATGCGGCAAAGACGGTGGTCATTGCACTGAATGTTTACGACAAAAACGGCAAGCAGGTTTACTACGCCGATGCGGCGGCAACCTCTCTTGCCTATAACTCTACCGCGGTTATGACTCTTTCTTCCGGTATCAAGCTGCCCGAAGGCGGCTCTTACACCGTATCCTTCTACGATCAGGCAACAGGTGATCCGATTGCCACAACACTTACGGTAAAGTAAAGAAAGGAGAGCAGTATGAGAAAAAGATTATTATTACTTATCCTGACCGTGGCGCTCCTTCTCGGTAACATTTCGGGACTGTCTTTGGTGAGCTTCACTTCGGGTGCTGCTGAAAGCGGCTCGGGTGAGACGGTTTCTTATCTTGATGGCTCTGATCTTCTTTATGATATGATGGAGACCGCAACCACTTATGTGGTAGCACAGCACAAAGCGCTCGGCGGCTCGCACTACGCTTACACCGAAGGTCTTTTCGAAGAATCGACAGGGGAGGCTGCAAGCGGTATTGGTACAGAAAGCAACTTCCAGCAGGGCTCGCGCCTTGTTCTTCTGAAGCTTGAAGCCGAGGGCGATAAGGTCAAGAAGACCGAAAAAGTCATCTTGAACGCTCCCGCAGGCTGCATACGCGACCCCGATGTTTCGGCAGACGGCACAAAATGTATTTTCTCTTACAAAACCAAGAGGAACGATGATTTCCATATTTATGAGATGGAACTCACTTCGGGCAACTACGAATACAGACAACTGACCTTCGGCTCGGGTGTTGCCGATACCGAATGTATCTATCTTCCCAACGGCGAGATCCTCTTTAGTTCCTCAAGAGCCGTGCAGACGGTTGACTGTTGGAAGACGCCTGTTTCCAACATCTACAAGATGTCGGCAGACGGCAAAAACATCATTCGCCTCGGTTATGACCAAGTACACACCACCTATCCCACTCTCACCGAAGACGGCAGAGTGATCTACACAAGATGGGACTATAACGACAGAACCCAGATGTGGATCCAGGGTCTGTTCCAAATGAATCCCGACGGAACAAACCAGACCGAGCTTTACGGTAACAACTCGAATTTTCCGACAACTCTCACCCATACAAGACAAGTTCCGGGTGAGGCGTCCTTGTATGTTTCGATCGCGACCGGTCACCACACCTATCAGGCAGGTAAGCTTTGCCTTGTGGATGTTTCGACCAACCGCGACGGCGCAGCTTCGATCACGTTCCCCTTCAAAGACGGACAGAAAAACAGCAATGTGGATAACTACGGTCAGAGCGGCGCGATGTATCAGTATCCTTACGCTTTGAACAAAACACAGTTTCTTGTTTCTTATGCCTCGAGCGGCTGGGCTTCCGACCGCGCCAAGACACCTTTTGGCATTTGGCTGATGGAATCGGGCACGAACAATAAGATCGAGATCATCAAGGGCGACTCCAGCTATCCTTCCGCACAGATCGTTCCCGTGAAGACGCGCGAAATGTTCGTTCGTCCCAGCATGGTGGACTATTCGAAGAACACCGGTACTTACTACATCGGCGACGTTTACGTCGGCGATGCCGTGAAGGGTGTTGAACGAGGAACGGTTAAACAGATCCGCGTGGTGGCACTTGATTACCGTGCGTATGCTGTTGGTGCAACAGTAGCTTCCGAATCGGGCTCGTCTGACCCCTACACACCCATTGCAACCGGTAACGGTTCTTGGGACGTCAAAGTGGTACTCGGTGTGGCAACCGTTTACGAAGACGGTTCTGCTATGTTCTCTGTACCCAGCGAAACACCGGTTTACTTCCAGCTTCTTGACAAAGACGGCAACATGATCCAGACCATGCGTTCTTGGTCCACGCTGATGCCGAATGAAATTTACTCCTGTGTGGGCTGCCACGAAAACAACAATACAACGCCGCCCGCATCGGCAGGCGTTACCATGGCGCTCAAAGCCGGCGTTGAAACGCTGAAGCCAGACGCATGGCAGGCAGATGAAGCAGACGAAAAGGGTTATGATCCTTACACATCGAAGATCGGATTTGACTACCTTGTGGAAGTTCAGCCGATCCTTGATGCCAACTGCATTTCTTGCCACAACAACAAGAATGCTTCTTACAACAAGATCAGCGTTTCTGCTATGAATGAAAGCGGCGTGACGGTTACGGTTTCCGGTAAAGAAGAAAAGATCTTCGGAAGACAGGAAAACTGGGAATACAAGATTTCTGCTTCCAACAACCCCGAAGTCGGTTGGAACAATACCGGTTTTACCACCACTTGGTCAAGCGCGAAAGCCGGATTTGGTGACAGATCGGATTCTGCACCGGTCGGCACAAATTGGAGTGGCAGCAATAACTGGCTCTTTGTCAGAAAGACCTTTACGATCGACGATCTTTCGAAGTTTGCAGGCGCTTCCATTAAGCTTGATACCTTCTACGATGATACGGCAATCTATTATCTCAACGGTCAAACAATCTTCTCGGATGTTTCCGACGGTCACGAATGGGTCGATGCCTTTACCACGATCATGGTAGACGGCAAGAGCAATCTTTTGAAGGAAGGGGAGAATGTTCTTGCAGTCAGTCTTAACCAGCATGCCGGCGGTCGTTATTTTGACAGCGGACTTTCCTTGATCATCCCTGACGCTACCGATCCGAATGCAGGAAAGCCTTTTTCGCTTGAGGGCGATAACATCGGCTCGCAGAGAATGTCGAGATACTTCCCGCTGTCCTACCTTGTTCTGACAGGTTCTACTCCGAATGGCGGCATACAGTGGGTTGGTACAGCAAACAACCATTACATCAAGTGGCTTTCTTCCATGTCTGCTCCCGAAATTCAGAAGGCAAACGCTTTCGGAGCTTCTGCTTCCAACCTGATGAAGATCCTTCGTGAAGGACATCAGGGAGTGAAGCTTTCGGATACCGATCTTCGTACCATTGCCGCATGGATCGACCTTTGTGTTCCCGCATACGGCAGGTATGATGCGAACAACCATTGGGATTCGGTTGAATACAGAGAGGCTGAAGAAGAGCAGAACAAGCGTGATTATTATACGATGCTCAATGATTACGCTCGCCTGGCTCTTGCCGGCAAGCTTCCCGAAGGGAAGATCAAGGTAGAATTTACCGATAAGAGTGCCAACAAGACCTATTCGGTTGAAGAAAACGGCATTGCTAACCTCTATGTTCCTGTTAAGTACGGTACAGGCGACCGTGTGACGGTAACGCTTCCCGAGGGCGTGAAGTATCTTGGCTTTACGCTGACCGCGAAGATGGGCGAATCAATCGTGTACTGTCCCGACGGCACATTTACCTATGTGATTCCTTCAATCGGCAACATGGTTACCACCATCAGCAAGGGCTATGCCAACACGGCAAATGTCGTCACCGTAAGACTCTTGACCGATGCTGAACTTGCCGAAAAGCGCAATCTTGCCGAAAATGCGTACGACTATTCGAAGACGAACGCGAATATGGCAGGCCAGTTCCCGCACGCAACCGCTTCCTCTGAATGGGAAAACGCGCCCGGTGAAACGCACTTCTATGTTCGTAATGCGATCGACGGTTTTGCAAACAACAGAGGACACGGTGGCTATCCCGTACAGTCCTGGGGCCCTGCTAACAGCGGAATCCATTGGATGGAAATTGATTTTGGCAGAGCAGTGAGGGCAGAAGAGCTTGGCATTGTGGTTCGTTGGGACAAGGGACACGATACCTGGTTCAAGAGCGCTGTGGTTCAGGTCACTTACGAAGACGGCACGACGGCAACGCAGAGCATCAAGATCGAATTTGTTGGAACAGAGCAAGTGTTTACTTTGAATGCCGACAAGCCGATCACCAAGCTGAGACTGAAGAATCTCATTCCCGATTCTTCGGGCGGCTGGGCTGCTTTCTCTGAAGTCAGAGTTTACGGTTCTGAAGTTGTGAAATAATCTATGGCATAACAAAACTCCCGCGCTTCTTGCGCGGGAGTTTTTCATTGTTCATTTATCACAGCGTCCGAGCAGGTAATCAAGCGAAACATCAAAATAATCGGCGAATTTGATCAGTGTTTCATAATCGGCTTCGCGTTCGCCTGTTTCGTAGCGGCTGATGCTGTTTTGGCTCATATTCAAATCAAGTGCCAGTTTTAACTGTGAGATCTTTCGCTTTTTGCGTAGCTCTTTTAATCTGAATTCCATGATTCCACCTTAAATTGTGAAAAAATCCTTGACAATATTATACCATTATGGTATAATACAAATATCCCAAATTGGGATATTTCAGCTGCCAAAATATGCGGTTGCAAAACAGAGAAAAATATGGTATAATAAAAAAAGCTGTTTGGTTTTTTGAATACGTAAGGAGGAAACAGAATGAAAAAACTGATTGTACTGTTACTGATTATGAGTATGCTGTTCAGTATTGTGGCTTGTGATGGTACTATGGAAACAACAACCAAATCACTTGAAACGACAACAGAACCCATTGAAACATCGACAAAGCCTGTTGAGACGTCAACAAAACCTGCTGAGACATCAACAAAACCTGTTGAGACGTCAACAAAGCCGATTGAAACATCTCAGCCTGTTGTGGTGACAACACCAAAGGCGCCAATCGTGATTGTACCGAGTACGAATCAAGATGTTGAGGGATATCCCGAACAAATCAAGAGCATCACGTCTATTGAAGATGATAAAGTACAGTTTTTCTATGTGGAAGGCGGGCAGGGTAGCTATACTGCCGACTCTCTTTGGGTTGACATAGAAGATGTCAACAACCTCGATGCTGTAGATATGATGGTCCTTGAGAGAAACTACCGTATTTACGAGGATCTCGGTATTACGATTGAAGCCTTTACCGATCCCACACTTGGTATTTCGGGTCTTCAGTCCTTGGCTAAGATTTATTTTGATGTTCAGGACCCGGGACTTGATGTGTACTGCGGATATCAGTATTTCGATATCAAAGTGGCTCTTACCGGCAATCTTTATAATCTCAATACCATTGTCACTGAAGACGACAAACAGATCATTGATGTAACAAAGCCGTATTGGGCGACAAACTTTATCAACTCAATTACCTACAACGATCAGATGTATTGGGTAACGGGCGACCTGGCGCTTCGTTATACGGGCGGTCTTTACTGCACCTTTGTGAATACGGATCTTTACGATCAATACGTTCGGGAGCAGTATGATGGAAAGTCGATCTACGATATTGTAAACGAAAAGAGCTGGAAGATGCAAACCATGCTCGATATGGCAGGACTTGTTAACAACGGAGAACAGTACGGTATCGTGTATGAGTATAACGATTGTTTGGATGCGTTTGCCTTTGGCAGTAAGATTGCCTTTTCCAAAACAAACGGGCATGAAGATGAATCGCTTATGACGATCTACTTGCACCAAAATCCGGATGCTGTGAAGCTTGCGGGTTTTCTCACAACCATGATGGAAGCAGAGTATGCGCATAACGTAATGAATTCCGATTCCGAAGAAATGATGCGTTTCTTTGCAGACGGAAAAGCGCTGTTTGCGGTGAATAAGCTTTTTATGGCGAGTGAGTATCTGACCGAGATGGAAGGCTATACCATCATTCCTCTGCCTCTTTTGAATGAATGGCAGAACGAATACGGTTCTGGCATTCACGACAGCGTTACGATTTTTGGTATTTCCAAGTTTTCTAACTGTCCGATCGCCGCTGCCGCAACGCTTGAATTGATGTCTTACTACTCAAGTCTTTTGGTAACGCCTATGTATGTGGCATCGATTCTCGCCGGTACTGACGAAGCCTCCCATCCCGAAGCTGTGAATATGTATGCCATCCTCCGCAACAATCTGGATACTGATTTTGCTGTTGCTTGGTCTGAAAGCATCAACAACATTTCGCATGTTTACCGCACTTATGACAATGTGAGAAGGTTTTCGTCTTTTGTTAAAGTGAGTAGCCGTGCATGGCCGACTCGTCTTAAAACCTTGATTGAAGACCTTGAAAATGCAAAATAATAAACCAAACCTCCCGTGCTTGGCACGGGAGGTTTGGTTTTAAATCTCAATCAGGTTTACCGCATCTTTGTGTTCCGCGGCTTCGTATTCGCGGTCATGACAGCTCATGAGGATCACCTGCGAGGTCTTGGCGTAGTCTGTCAGAAGCGCCATGACGGCGGCAAGGCGTGTGTTGTCAAGTGAGGCGAAAGCTTCGTCGAAGATGGTGGGCGGGGTTTTGTCACCAAACAACTGTGTGATAAGGGCAAGGCGGAAGCTGATATAGGTGAGCGCCTTGGTGCCTGC
>JAFQNZ010000042.1 GCA_017395715.1 Clostridia bacterium
TACAGATAGAGTTTTGCGTGTATCGCAGAACAAGAAAGGATTTAGTATGGAAACAAAGGAACGCAGAGTCGGTACAGTGTCAAGGGGTATCCGTTGCCCCATTATCCGTCAGGGAGACAATCTTGCTGAACTCGTGTCAAAGAGCGTATTGGAGGCTGCCGAAATCGAAGGATTCGAAATGCGTGACCGCGATGTCATCGCTATCACCGAATCGATCGTAGCAAGAGCACAGGGCAACTATGCTTCTGTAGAAGCCATTGCCAAGGATGTGAAGGAAAAGCTTGGCGGCGGCACGATCGGTGTTATTTTCCCCATTCTGTCCCGTAACCGTTTCGCCATCTGCCTGCGCGGCATTGCCATGGGCGCCAAAAAAGTGGTGCTGATGCTCAGCTATCCTTCGGATGAAGTGGGCAACGAGCTTGTCAGCCTCGATAAGATCGACGAAGCAGGTATCAATCCTTACAGCGACGTTCTCTCTCTGGAACGTTACCGTGAACTGTTCGGTGAGAACAAGCACGAATTTACCGGTGTTGACTACGTGGCTTATTACGGCGACATCATCCGCTCGTGCGGCGCAGAGGTTGAAATTGTATTTGCCAATCAGGCAAAAGCCATTCTCGACTACACCGACTGCGTTTTGACCTGCGATATCCATACCCGTGCGCGCACTAAGAGAATCCTCAAGGCGGCAAGCGCCAAAGTCGTGCTCGGTCTTGACGATATTATGACCTCTCCCGTTGACGGCAGCGGTTGCAACGAAAGATACGGTCTGCTCGGTTCGAACAAATCGACCGAAGACAGCGTAAAGCTGTTCCCCCGCGAATGCAAGGACCTTGTTCTTGACATTCAGGACAGAATCCTCAAGGGTTGCGGCAAGCACGTGGAAGTCATGGTGTACGGCGATGGCGCGTTCAAGGATCCCAAGGGTAAGATCTGGGAGCTTGCTGACCCGGTCGTTTCTCCCGCCTTCAACGACGGTCTTGTGGGAACGCCCAACGAACTGAAGCTCAAATATCTTGCCGATAACGATTATAAAGACCTTTCGGGCGAAGCACTCAAGGAAGCAATCTCCGCGTCCATCCGCGCCAAAGAGGAAAATCTTGTGGGCAACATGGCATCGCAGGGTACAACGCCTCGTCAGCTGACCGACCTCATCGGTTCGCTTTGTGACCTCACTTCCGGCTCGGGCGACAAGGGTACTCCCGTGGTGCTTGTGCAGGGTTACTTCGATAACTATACCAACTGATAACATACCATTCAAACAAAGCTACTGTAAAAGGTGGCTTTGTTTTTTTGTTTGGTATTGACTTTTTCTTCTTTTTCTGCTATAATAAGCCGAAATCTCCAAATTGGAAGTAAAGAAAGGAATTAGTATGAAAAAGATTATCGTACTGCTTATGGTTGCACTCGTTGCAGTGGCACTCGTAGCATGCGGCGGTGAAGCAGCTACCACCACTGAAAAGCCTGCTGTCACCACCCCTGCAGGTCCCGCAGCAACCACCCCCGCAACCACCACTAACGAAGTACCGAGCACCGGTACTACCACCACGCCTACCGTTAACACCACCAAAACGCCCGGCGAAACCAGCAAGACGCCCGGTACAACAGAAACCCCCAATACCCAGCAGGGTATCGACATTTTGAACGGCGAATTCGAAAACATGGCAATCGACCCCACTTGGAAGGCCCCTTGGCCCTGCGCTTTTGAAAATCACCATCCTGAAATCAACTTTCAATGGTGTGTCGTTGTTAAGATGCTTCCCACCGAAAACTTCATTCAGGAAGAACTGATCGCAATGGATGAAGAAACCGGCTTTGGTATTGCTTTTGACGACTATACCTGGGTTCTCACCATCGACGGTGAAGATTACGTTGTTGAAGAATTCTGCATTCCTCAGCGTACCGGCTTTATTTACATCCGTATGGTTCCCAGCGGTGATTGGTCTCCTGTTATGGGTGAACACGAATACGATATCAAGCTGACCATCAAAGATTCGGGCACCAATGAAGTGGTTTACTACGCTTACTTCACCGATCCCGAATGGGGCGGTCCTTATTACTACGAAGCTACTCCTCCGGTTCAAGCTATTCCCACCGAAAAGCCTGAAAATGTAGAACAGCTTCCCACCGGTGCGCTTACCGGTATCAGCGGTCCCGAAAGCCTTGCTGCTACCGAGACCTATGCGAAGCTCTTTGACGGCTTTGTTCAGACCAAGCTTTGCTCCAGCGACTACACCAACCCCCTTATCTTTACCGTTAGCGATGCCAACTTCTCCTCGTTTGTAGGTATTTCCCTCGTTGGTGCCAATGACGACCAAAAGTTCCCCGAAAGAGTTCCTGTTAAGTTTACCCTTTACGGCTCTGACGACGGCAGCGATGATTCGTGGAGTGTTGTGATTGACGTTAATCAGACTGTAGACGAAATCGAAGTTACCAACTACGGCGAACACTACTACGGCTTCTCCGATGCAGTGGAATACCGTTACTTCAAGCTTGTGATTGAAGACGTTTCCGGTGCTGCAACGCCTAAGTATCAGTACTCCGAAATCTATCTTTTCACTGAAAAGTAAGTCTATTCCGAAACATTCCACATCTGCAAGGTGTGGAATGTTTCTGTATAGGAATGTAACATAATTTAGGAGGCTTACATGAAAAAGATTCTTTGTTTGCTTGTGTTGATTGCCATGCTTCTTCCGACCGTGGCAGGATGCGGCTCAAGCACTACCACAACAACAGCAACAACAACAGCGGGTACGACACCCGGAACAACTCCCGAAACCACAGCAGGAAACACCCCCACTGTTACCACCCCCGAAACCACATCGAAGCTGCCTGATGTCACTCTTCCCGAAGGCGAGCGTGTTGTAAAAACCTACTATACCGCCGTTCTGAGCGATGAGGTTTGGACCGATTCCGGTGTGGATACAGACAAGTACGATTTGAGCGGTACAGGTGTGGAGATCTATCAGAAGATGAACACTGAGTACAGTGACTATACGCGCACCTATATCATCGTGGAAGATGGTGTGGAAAACGAATATTCCGGCTCAAAAGCTTTTTCTGTTTTGAAAAAAGTTTCTGTTTGCGGTGCTATCCTCACAGTTGATGAGGCGGCAAAGACAGTTCTTGTCAAGGTGGAACCGGTTTCGGTTAAGGCTCTTGCTTCTTGGAAAGCAGTTACTGCAGAGGCGGGCGCGTATATCCGTTTTGCCTTTACTACCAACCTGCCTGTTGGATTCTGTGTAACTGTTACAGCAAAAGAGAATGGCAAATTTGCTGACTCTATCTATACGCATGAAGGCATCGAGGTGAAAAAAGACGGTACTGCCTATACCGGTATGGGCCAGGCAACTGTTCCTTTCCAGGCAGGCAAAACCTATTACGTTAACCTTTGTGTTGATACCGCAGGCTATCCCGTTCTTGACACGATTCCTTTGACCGTAACCGAGTCGAGGTACGATACGACTCACTTCCAGGCCATTTTCCGCAAGGACTGGACCTACGTCAACGACGAGCGCTACATGGAACAGATCGCGCACCATTTCTATACCGTTTACCCGAGACTTTATGCGCGTTGGGGCGGTACCGGTAAAGAACCCATGCAGATCTTTATCGATGCAGAACGTAGCTACGATGGCGTTGCGGCTGCTTCGGGTACGAGAATCTTTTATTCGGTCAACAATCTGAACGGCGGTACGCCTCTGAAATCCGGTGGCGCATTTACACACGAAATGACACACCTTGTTCAGAAGTTCAGTATCGGCACCCTCGATTGGTTTGGCGAATCTATGGTAAACTACGGCCGTCACCGTTATTGGTCGTATGAATATTCGTATGCGTGTGTTGAAGAAAAGACGGTTAAGGGCGCTGTCAACTGGAACTATTCTCCTTACGGAGACTCGCAGCTGTTCTTCTCCTGGATGGACTGGGTATATCCCACTGTCGATAAGAATAACGACGGCAAGCGCACAGCCGATGAATACGGTCTTCTCGACTATATCGTTTTCCAAGCCAAAGCCTGGACAGGCGTCAAGGATGGCGACAATCCCAGAAAAGAAAACACGGCTCTGAACAACTGGGTCAAGGAAAAGACCGGCTTTGCCACGATGGATCTTCTCCGTCAGGAATTTGTAAAACAGTTACAGTCGGGCGAGTTCGTTTTCACAGGCTTCCGCGACTATAAGGATAATTTCGTTACCGAAAACCTTCCGGGCGTTCCCAATCCCCAGTATCTTATGCACGAAAAGATCGAGCCTTCCGCAAAGACCAATCCCATTCTTTCGGCAGCTATGACAACCGGCGATAATCTTTGCGTGAATACCAAGATTCATACTGTGGCTTCGGACGGTGTGGGCAACAGTATTGCCGAAAATCTGATCGACGGCGATCTGACCACTCGCTATCAGGCAACGCGTTCGTCTAACATGTATAAGATGGCAGGTGTTTCCAATGAGGTGGTGATCGACCTCGGCTCGGAAAAGACCTTCAATACTTACACGCTTGTTTCCTATGCTACCAAGGATACCTATATTGCCAAAACTTGGGAGATTCTGGTTTCAAATGATGGCGGCGAATTCACCGCAGTCGATTACCAGACGAACAACACCAAGGAAACCGTTTCGGTTACCTTTGATGAAGTAACCGCGCGTTACGTGAAGATTCGTCTCTTTGAGCCTGATGCAACGGCAGGCGTTACAAGACTTTGTGAATTCATGCTGTTTGATTCGAACAAATAATTGAATAAAAAAGAGACTGCTTTAGCCTCATGCGCTGAAGGACAGTTTTCCAAGAATACGGTATATCTCGAAAGAGGTATGCCGTATTTTTGTATTTGTAGACACAAAGGTACTTCGTATGCCTTAATTAAGGATTACAACAGAATTACGGCTATTTGCTAAGCAGGAAGTTTTCGCAAACCTAAGCCTTCCCCAGCGGGGGAAGGTGGCACGCGAAGCGTGACGGATGAGGTGTCATATCCACAAAAGTAACTCCTCATCCACCGCTAACGCGGTCCCCCTTCTCCCACAGGAGAAGGCTTTTTTTCTCTCGGAAGGTAAGCAAGCAACTTTTTGATACGTTAATGTCAAAAGTGCCTTTGCATTGCTTTTGGCAAAATATTGTTGTCCTTAATTAAGTCAGTACTTGTCAAGAAAAATGATGCGCTTTTGTCAGACGTAATTCTATAAAGTTTTCGAAAAGTATTTACAAAACTAAAAAACAGTGATATAATAAATAAGCCAAACGAACTTAATAATCGCACCGATAGGTATATTTTTCTTGATGGGATAACTATACCCTTTTTCGTCACGCCATTAAACGAATCCATTTGGTAAAAATGCGACTCCCGTTTGATGGTGTGAAAATGCCTATCCTGCGTATAAGTTCGTTTGGCGACAACTTGGAGTTCGCGTTTTTCGGTGCGTGGCTTCGGTTACGCACCTTTTTTTATGCTGATAGGGGGATATATGAGCAAGAATACTAAAAAAAGGGTAATTGATATGACCGGCGTAGAACTTACGCCCGGAGAGCCTACGGTTTGTCTTGGCAACGGAGAGCAAGGCTTTGAATGCTGTTGCGATGAGTGCGACTATTTTTTGTTTTGCTTTCCCGAATTTGATCCCAAAAATAAAGAAGAAAATATTGCTATGGATAGCTGTGGGACGGATTCTAAAGGAACGGTTTGAAATCTAATAAAAACAAATTGTCCGATTCTGCTTGACAAAAGAAGAAGAATGTGATATACTCACTCTTGTATGGATGCTTTGCATCAAGTATTGATGAAAGGAATTTATTCAAACCATGGACGAGGGCGGTAGTTGTTATACCTGCAACTTTGAAACCACCACCAAAATGAATACGGTCAGCATAACCTGCATTTTGTCGAAAAAAGTGCCGGCTATGCTTTTTTTGCTCAAAAAGAGGCTAAATATGTAAAATATTCTCGGATTTTGTTACATTATTTACACTTTTTGACTTTTTGTATTTAAGGAGATTTAATATTTTATCATGGACATATTTTTATCAGTTTTATTACAGGTTGTACTTATCATTTTGAATGCGATCTTTGCTTGCGCCGAAATTGCGGTCTTGCAGATCAGTGACGCTAAACTTTCGAAACTCACACAGGATGGCAATAAAAGAGCCAAGAGACTTGCCAAGTTCAAAGAACAGCCGGCAAGATTCCTTGCCACCATTCAGGTTGCCATTACGCTCGCCGGCTTTATGGGTTCGGCGTTTGCAGCAAGTAACTTTGCCGACCCGATCGTTGCAGCCCTCAAAGGCACAGCACTTGATTTTGACGGACTTCACAGCGTGGTGGTCGTTGCGATCACACTTGTGCTTTCCTTTGTCACGCTGATCTTCGGCGAGCTTGTTCCCAAGCGTGTGGCAATGAAGTATTCCGAAAAGATCGGTCTTGGTATGTCGGGTCTTCTTGTGTTCATTGCTACTTTGTTTGCACCCATTGTATGGCTTCTCACCGCTTCGACCAACGGTGTTCTTCGTTTGATGAGAATTGACCCCAACGAAAAAGAAGAAAGCGTTGACGAAGAAGAGATTCTCATGATGGTGGATGTGGGAAGCGAAGCCGGCACGATCGACGACGAAGAACGCGAAATGATTCAGAACGTGTTTGAATTTGACGATATGACGGTGGCGGAATTTGCCACACACCGTACCGATATGGTCATCCTTTGGCTCGAAGACGACAATGCGGCATGGGAAGAAACCATCCACGAGACCAGATACTCGCGATACCCCGTCTGCGGCGAATCGCCCGATGACCTTGTGGGCGTTCTCAACGCCAAAGACTTCTTCCGTCTTGACGGCGAAAGCCGCGAGGTGATCATGGAAAACGCGGTCAAGCCCGTGTATTTCGTTCCCGAAAATATAAAGGCAGACACCCTCTTTAAGCAGATGAAGGAAACCGGCAACAGCTTTGCCGTGGTGCTTGACGAATACGGCGGCGTGTTCGGCATTGTCACGATGAATGACATCGTAGAGCAGATCGTCGGCGGCTTTGCGGAAGAAAGCATCAAGGAAGAGGAAGAAGAAATCGTTCTTCTGGAAGAAAACCAATGGCGCGTGAAGGGCAGTGTGCTGCTTGACGATTTGATGGA